>CAKZPT010000044.1 GCA_937139365.1 uncultured bacterium
CGGCCGGTCGCCGGACCGGCTGGGTCGGCGCCTCGAACTTCTGCGCATCGCGGCGCTGGCGATGCTGGCCATCACCTTGCTGCAGCCCGAGCGCGTGCGGCACATCCGCCGCGAGGGCCGAAAGGCGGTCGCCGTCCTGCTCGACGCCTCTGGCAGCATGACGACGCGCGATGTCGCCGTCGGCGCGGGCCCGCCCGTATCGCGTGCCGATTGGGTGGAGCAGGCGCGCAGCAACGGTCTATGGACGCCGTTGTCGGCCCAGTACGAGGTGATCGAACGCCCCATCTGCGCTCCGCCGGCGGACGTCGACGGCGGGGAGACCGGCACCGACCTCCATGCGGCGCTCGAGGAGGTGGTTGCCTCCCTCCCCGGGCTGCGCGCCGTCCTGCTCCTCTCCGACGGCGACTGGAACGTGGGCCATCCGCCAGTGGCCGCGGCCGCCCGCATGCGCGCAATGCGCATCCCGATCTACGCGGTGGCCGTCGGCAGCGGCCGCCATCTGCCGGACCTCGCCATCGAGTTGGTTGCAGCTCCGGCCTACGGTCTGGTGGAGGAGAACCTCGGCATCCCCATCGAGATCCGCAGTCGGATGGACCGCGAGGTCCGCACGGACGTGCGCCTGTTGAAGGGGGGCGTCGAGGTCGCGCGCGCTCCCCTCGTCCTGCCGCCGCAGTCCGTGGTCCGGACCCGCCTCGCCCACCGCGCCGAGGAGCCGGGGGAGGCGGACTTCGAAGTTGTGCTGCCGGTGGAGGGCGGGGAGGCCCGGGAGGATAACAACCGACGGGCCTTTCGGATCGCCTTCCGCCGCGAGGTGGTGCGGGTGCTGTTGGTGGACACGCTGCCGCGGTGGGAATACCGCTACCTGCGAAATGCACTGATCCGCGATCCCGGCACAGAGGTCCGCTGTCTTCTCTTTCACCCGGATCTGCCGCGCGGCAGCGGGCGCGACTATCTGCCGGCGTTTCCGGCGAGCCGACAGGAGTTGTCGCAATTCGATGTGGTGTTTCTGGGCGACGTCGGCATCGGGCCGGAGGGTCTGACGGCGGAACAGGCCGGCGAGGTGCGCGGTCTGGTGGAGCAACAGGGCAGCGGTCTGGTGTTTCTGCCGGGCCGTTTGGGGCGGCAATTGTCTCTGACGAACTCCCCTCTGGCGGACCTCCTGCCGGTCGCGTACGACCCGGCGCGGCCGGCGGGCGTGGCCTCGGCGGTCGAGTCGCGGATCGCCCTGACGAGTGCGGGCCGCGGGCATCTGCTGACGCAGCTTGCCCCGACGCCGGAGGAAAGCGACCTGGTGTGGCGCTCGCTGCCGGGTTTTTTCTGGCACGCGGCCGTGCAGCGGGCCCGCGCGGGTTCGGAGGTGCTCGGCGTGCACTCGCTGGTCGCCAACGAATCCGGACGTCTTCCGCTGCTGGTCGTGCGCGCGGCCGGCAACGGGAAGGTCCTCTATCTGGGCGTGGACAGCGCGTGGCGATGGCGGCGGGGTGTCGAGGACACCTACCACTACCGTTTCTGGGGGCAGGTGGCGCGCTGGATGGCCCATCAACGGCTGTTGGCCCACGTCGAAGGGCTGAGGGTCTTCTTTGCGCCCGAGCAGCCTTCGGTCGGCGACCGGGTGCGCATCCACGCGACGGCACTCGATGCCGCCGGGGCGCCGCTCGAGGGAGGCGCGGTCGAAACCCGCGTGGTGGCGCCGGCGGGCGAGGGGATGGCGATTGCGCTGGCGCCCGTCGCCGGAGGATGGGGGTTGTACGAGGGGGCCTTCACCCCAGCGACCTCCGGCGTTCATCGCGTTCGCGTCCGCGTGCCGGCCGCGGGGCGGGAGGTGGAGACCCAGCTGGAGGTCTCGCGTCGGCGCATCGAGCGCGTCGGCGAGCCCGCGCGGCCGGATGTACTGCGAGAGCTGGCCGCCGTCAGCGGCGGCGCGTTCGCTCCGGCCGCGTCGGCAGCGGAGTTGATCGAGCGCATCCGGCTGCTGCCCGAACCGGACCCGGTGGAGCAGCGGTTTCGTCTCTGGTGCCATCCCGGCTGGGGCGCGGCACTGGCGCTGCTGTTGACGGTCTACTGGTGCGGGCGGAAACTTGCGGGGAGGATCTGATCTTGCCGCCGACGTCCTCCATGGGCGGAAACGTGGCGGGCTCCTCGGTGCCCTTCCCGCTGCCGGACGTTCTTCGCCGTCGGCTCGCCGCGTACGAGCGGCGGCTGCGCGGCGTCGAGACCCTTGCGGCGTCCAGCGTTGCCGTCGCCTGCGCGCTCGGCGCCTTCCTGCTCCAGTTCCTGTCCGATCGCGGCTGGGACACGCCGGTGGCGATCCGGCTTGCGTTGGCGGCCATCGGCGTCGGCGGCGTGCTGGCGGCGGGGATCGCATGGCTGCGCCGCTGGTGGTGGAACCGGCCCGACCACCGGCATTTGGCGCGAATGGTGCAACGACGGCTGCCGGCGCTGGGCGACCGCCTTCTGGGGGCAGTGGAGCTGGCCGAGGGGAGCGCGCCGGTAGGTTCGGAGGCGCTCCGACGGGCGGCGGTGGAACAGGTGGCGCGCGAGATGAGAAGCGTCGACTTCCGCGCGGCCGTGCCCGTCCGTCCGGCCCGCCGCGCCGCGGAGTCGGCGGCGGTGCTGGCCGCGTTGGCGGCATTGGCGGCCTGGCGGTTTCCCGACGCAGCCCGTAACGCGCTCGACCGCTGGCTGCGGCCGGCCGCGCCGATCCCACGCTATACGTTCGTCCGGCTGTCCGACCTTCCACCGGAGCTGGTGGTGGCCCATGGCGAGCCGTTCGAGATCGAGTGCGCCGCCAGCGCCACCGCGGGATGGCAACCGGAGCGGGCCACCTGCCGCGTCGGACGCGCCCGCTGGACGCGCCCGCTTGGCCCCCAGGGCCGGGCAAGGTTTCGCATCCCGGGGCAGACGCAGCCGGCCGCGCTCACCCTCCGCATCGGCGACGCCGTCCGCTCGACCCGGCTCCGCCCGGAATACCGCCCGGCCCTCCTCTCCCTAACGGCCGCCGTGAGCCCCCCGCCATGGCTGCCCGGACCCCTCCGCGAAACGGCGGTGGAAGCCGGCTGGCTACGCGTGGTCGAGCAATCCAGCGTATCGCTCGAGGGCCGCGTCTCCCGCGACCTGACGTCGGCGCTGCTGCATGCGCCCGGACCTCGCCCGCTCGAGACGACCGGGGCGGTCTTCCGCACGCCAGCGTTTGTCGCCGACCGCGCCGCCTCCAATGGCCTGCCGGAAGCGATGACGTTGACCTGGCGCGACGTGTACGGGTTCGAGCCGGCCGAGCCGGTCCGCCTGCGGGTCGAGATCGTGCCCGACGCGCCGCCGACGCTGCGGGTGGAAGGACTTCAAGGGTCGGTGGCCCTACTTGAGGAGGAAACGCTGACGTTCGAGGCCGTGGCGTCCGACGATCACGGGGTGCGCCGGCTGTGGGTGGTCTGGCGCCGAGTCGAGGACGCCGGCGGCGAAGCCGCGCCGTTGACGAAGACGCTGGCCGAGGGCGGGCCGAACCAGGCCGAGCTGCGCGCGCCCTACACGATCTCCGCCGAGGGGTTGCGGCTGCCGCCGGATTCGTCGGCCGACCTGTGGTTGGCGGCCGTGGACCACCGTCCGGGGCGCGAGCCGGTGGTCTCGCCGGCGTACCGAATCCACATCCTGAGCCGCACCCGCCATGCCCAACTGCTCGAGGAGATGGCCCGCGCCATTCAGGCCCGCATCGAGGAACTGAGGAGGGAGGAGGAAACGCGGCTCGAGCGCAGCACGGAGCTGGCCGGGGCCGCCGACCGCGCCCTCGAGGCGGAACGCGCGTCGGAGCAGATCGGGGAATCCGAACAGGGCGAGCGGCGCGACGCCTCCGCCGCCGAGCGGCTGGCCCGCGACGCCGAGCGGCTGGCGAGGGAGGCCGTGCGCAACCGCGATGTGCCGGAGTCGACCGTCCTCGAATGGAGCCGGCTCGCCGAGCGGCTCGAACGGCTCTCGGCCGGGCCCATGGCTGAGGCCGCTCGCCGTCTGGGCCAAGCCCGCCGCGTGACCTCCGCCGCCGAGCGCCGCCCGCTGGTCGCGGAGGCCGGCGAACGCCAGCGCGAGGCCGTGCGGGAAATGGGCGGGATGCTACGCGACTCCGCCGCCGCGGCGGACGAGCTGGCGTCGCGCGCCTTCGTCCAGCGACTGCGCGACGTTGCCCGCCGCCAGGAGGAGATCAACGAGCGCCTGCGCGCCGATGCCCCCCGGCTCGCCGGCCTGCCGGCCGGCCGGCTGGCTCCGGCCGACCGGGACGTGCTCGAGCGGCTAGCCGGCGCGCAGCAGCGCAACCGCCGCCAGGCGCAATACATCCGCGACGACCTCGTCGGCTTTGCGCAGCGCAGCGGGCGGGAGATCTATGCGGAGATCGCGCGTGACATGTCCGCCCCGGACGTGCTCGAGGCGATGTCCGCCGTGCGCGGACACCTCACCGGCAACCTTACGTTCCTCTCGATGGAATCGTCGGCGGAGCTCGCCGCCCGGTTCCAGGAGTGGGCCGACCGGCTGGAGCCTCACGCGGGCGGCGGGGGAAGCGGCGCCGGCGGCGGAGGCGGCGCGCCGCCGCTGCCGGCGGAGGTTTTGCTGGGCTTGCTGCGGGCCCGCGCCCGTCAGGAGGCGCTGCGAGAATCGACGCGCCACCTGGACGAGCAGCGGACCGAGCTGGCCGACTACGCCGCGGCCGCCCGGCGGCTGGCCGCCCGGCAGGACGACATCGAGGGCGACCTCCGCCGCCTGAACGACGCCGCTCCCGGCCAAATTCGCGCCTGGATGGAGGCGATCGAGCAGGACATGCTGGTCTCCTCCGCCACCCTCCGCGAACCGCAGACCGACGCCGAGGCCATCGCGATTCAGACGGGCATCATCGAGGCGATCGCCGAGGCGCTCGAGGGCGGACAGCGGGAGTCGTCCGGCGAAACGGCACCCTCGGCCGAGGCGATGGCGGCCCTGACGCGACTGATGCGGATGCTGAACCAGTCGGGCGGCGGCAGCCTGGCCGGGGGCACGACCTCTCGGCCCAACGCGCCGCCGGCGGGGCCCGGTGTCGGGGCGGCGTCGGGGCGGCGCGCGCCCGGGCGCGGCGGCGGGGAGGAGACGCTGGCCGCGCCGGCGGAGTTTCACGACCTGTTGGAAGGATATTTCGATGGGCTGGAACAATACCGGTAACCGCCGCTCCGTCGCCGTGATCCTCGTGTGGCTGGTGATCACCGGCCGCGCCACGGCGCAGGGGTGGGGGGCTGTCCACGGCGATCCCATCCCTCCGGCGCTCGACGCCGCCTACGTTCGCGGACTCCAGTTTCTCGCGCGAACGCAGACCGCCTCCGGACAGTGGAGCGAGGGGGAGACCGGCCCGGGCGTGATCGGGCTGGCGGTGCTCGCGATGCTGGCCCGCGGCGACGATCCGGAGGCCGGCCCCTGGGCGGTGCCGATCCGCCGCGGGCTCGATGCGATCCTGCGCGCTCAGCGGCCGGACAACGGCTACATCGGCCCCTCCATGTACCACCACGGCTTGGCGACGCTCGCGCTGGCCGAGGCCTACGGCGCAGTGGACGACCCTCGGCTGGGGCCGGCGCTGAAAAGGGCCGCCGACCTGATCCTGACCAGCCAGACGCTCAACCCGCAGGGCGGCTGGCGCTATTCGCCGGATTCCCGCGACGCCGACACCACCGTCAGCGGCGCGCAGGTCGTCGCGCTCCTGGCCGTGCGCAACGCGGGCATCGGCATTCCCGACACCGCGATCGCGCGCGCCCTTCAGTTCTATCAGGAGTGCCAGGGCGCCGACGGGCAGATCGGCTACACCGGCCGCGAGGGCGGCAGCGCGCCCCGCAACGCGATCGGCGTCACCGTCGCCGCGCTCGCCCGGGAGCGGGACAGCCGCCTGTTCCGCCGCGCATTCGACGCGCTGCGGCGGGCGGGCGACGACGAGGGCGGGGGGTACTTTTTCTACTACATCTATTATGCCGCCCAGGCGTTCTTTCACGCCGACCCGGCGGCCTGGCGAGACTGGAACGCTCGCAACGTCGCGCGGCTCCTCGACGCCCAAGGGGCCGACGGAAGCTGGACCGGGCCGCACGGAAAGGCCTTCAGCACCAGCGCCGCCCTGCTTTCGCTGGCGGTGAATTACCGCTTGCTGCCCATCTACGAGCGATGAAAGGATGGATCGCATGAAGACAAGTCAAAGGATCGCCGCCGCGCTGCTCGCCGCGGCCTGGTCGGTTCGAGCGGAGATCGTCGTGGGGCCGGCCGTTCCGCCGCCGGTCGCCGCCGTGGCGACGGGAACGGTGGGAGCGGCCGTCTCGGGGGAGGTCGCGCCGACGGGCGCGGTGGACCGCCTGGTGCTGCTGGGCGGCGAGTGGTTGCGGGGGATGCTGGTTTGCATGGACCCCGTATCCGGCATGGCGGTGTGGCGGCACCCGGCGGTGGCCGAGCCGATCCGGTTTCATGTCTCGAGCCTCGCGGAGGTGCAGCTCGGGCCGAGGGGAGGACGCACGTCGCCGGACGTCGGCGGATTGGTCCGGCTGACCAATGGCGACGAGATTCGCGGCGAGGTGCGTTCGCTGGACGGGGCCCTTCTCTTGCTGGCGAACACGCCCGCCGGCGACCTGCGCCTGCGCCGCGAAATGATCGTCGAGATCGTGCCCGGCGGCACGGCCGACGTCCTCTACGAGGGCCCGAATTCGCTCGAGGAGTGGACCTGCCGGGGCGATCGCACCCGCGGCTGGCAGTACCGCGACGGCGCACTCTGGCCGCTGATGCCGATGCCGCTCGGCCTGCGCGTGGAGAACATGGGCGACGCGGTTCGCATCGACTTCACCGTGGATTGGCGATCCACCCCCGGCTACTTCAGCTTCTGGTTTTTCCATGAGAAGCCGGAGGACCCGCAGGGCGATGCGTACATGCTCAACCTCGTCGCGGGCCAGCGCATGGACCTCAACCGGATGCGCGCCAGCGGCGGCGCGCAGAACCTCGGGGCAGTCGAGATGGGGGAGACGGCGATGCTCAACCAGTCCATGCGGGTCAGCCTCTTCGCCCACCGTGGCCTCGGGGAGGTCGCCGTGATGATCAACGGCAAGCTCGTCCGGCAGTGGAAGGACCCCCGCGAGTTCAAGGGCCGAGGGAACGCCGTCACGTTCATGCCTCAGGGGGCGCGAGATTTCCGGCTCACCGAGATCCGCGTCGCGCGGTGGAGCGGAGTGTTGCCGCAGACCGCCCCCTCTACCTCGCGGCGCGACGTCGACACGATCGTCCTGGCCAACGGGGACCAGATGTCCGGCGCGCTGGAGCGGGTTGCGGACGGCCGGTTCGTCGTGCAGACGCCCTTCACGCCGGTGGAGGTGCCCGCCGATCGCGTGGTGCAGGCCGTGCTGGCGCCGTCGAAGGCGGCGCGAGCCCGGCGCAGGAGCGGAGACGTGCGGTTGCGGCTGGTCGGAGGCGGCATCGTCACGATGGAGCTGGCCGGTCTCGACGGCCGTTGGATCACCGGGTCGAGCGAGAACTTCGGGGAGACGCGCTGGCCGGTGGCCGCCGTTCGGCGAATCGAATTCAACCTCTATGGGGAACGGCACGGATCAAGCGATGACTAAGGTCGCCTGGATGCTGCTGGCCGCCGTCGGGACCGCGGAGCCGCCGGCGGAGCGCGTCATTGCGCTTCCGGCGGCGCTCGACATCGTGGCGGCCGTCCCGAGGTTTCGCTTTGAGGCGGTCAACGGCGTGGTGGCGCACCTGGATGCGGCCAGCCTCGGCGCGCTGGCCCTGGCCGACCTGGTGGTCCGCATTCCGACGCCGCCCGCCTCCGCGGTGCCGCCGATGGGCATGCCGGGCTCGCGCGACGAACCGGGCGCCATGGTCGTGGATTGGTCGCCTACGGCCGGGCGGCTCGAAGTGCGGATGGGCACGGTTCCGTTGACCGCCATTGCGTTGCCGCCCGGCGTGGCGCCCCGTCGGCTGGCCGTCGTCCAGCAGGACCGCCTGGCGCTTTTGGTGTTCCCGGCCGTCGGCGGGCCTGGCACGTGGGTCTGGAGCGGCGGCCTGGACTACGTGCTGCGGCTTCCCGAGTCCGAGCAGTACGCCTTGTGCCGCGAAATGACCGCGCGGGCGGGCGATCGGCGGCTCGAGCGCTCCGAGGTGCTGCAGGGCATTCGGTGGGACCAGGTGGACCGGATCGCCCCTGTCCGGGTGGAGGGTGTGTCGCCCGGTGGGGATCGGTTCGTCCATGTCTATCCTCTCGATCCTGCGGAGCTGGAGGATCGGGCCGTCCGGGCCTTGGGCGAGTTGGTGCGGACATTACGCGCCGGCGCATGGCCGGCCGGCGCGGCCGGAGGACGTTGAAATGGGTGTTCGCGGATGGCGCGTCGCCGTCGTTCCGATCGCGACGCTGGTGTGGGCGGCGGCGCCGGAGGCGCCCCGGAGGGCGGCCGCACCGGCCGACCTAGGGTCCGAACTGGTTCGCCGGCTGGCGGACGGCGACGTCGGCGGCGCCGTCGAGTTGGCCCGGGCGGCGGGTCCCGCCGGCGCCACCGTACTGCGGGATCTGGCGGTGAGCGGTCCGCCCGACGTCGTGCCCGTCGCGATGCATGCGTGGAACGCGGCGCGCTGGGAGATCGGCCCGGGCCGAGCCGCCGACGTGGTCCCGCTGCTGGGATCGTTCGGGGCCGCATCGGTCCGCGCGGCGTGGGATGGGTTCCTCGCCTCGCGCGGTCCCGGGACGCTGGCGGTGGTGGCGCGGCTGATGGATACGGCCGGTTTTCAGGAGGGGGCGTTTCGGGTTGTGCCGCTGGTCCTGTCCGCGATGCCTCCGATCGAGTTCGCCTCGTGGCTGGCGGCGTGCGAGGACCCGGCCGTCCTCGCGGCCGTCCGACGCCTGCTCAGGGAGTCCGCCGAACGCGTCCCCGACGCCGGCGCCCTGGCCCGGATGTGCGAGACGATGCTGCTGCTGTGGTGGTACGCCGATGTGCCGTCGGTGGCCGTGCGCGGCTGGGCGTTCTCCCGCGACGACGCATTCGTCCGTTTCGCCGCCGCCGCTGTGCGCCGCGGCGGCCTGGAGCCCGTCATCGCCGAGGCCCTTCGCCGTCTGCGGGAGGGGCGCGCGGACCGCGCGGCGCGTGGCGACGAGATCCTGTTCTGGGTCCGTGTGGCGGCGGCCGCGGGCGCGGGCGATCGCATCCGAGGGGCGCTGCGGCCCCTGGATGTCGCCCGGCTGCCCGCCCGCGACGCCGCCGAATTGATCCTCGAATGCCGGCGCCTCGGACTGGCCGACGAGGCCCTCCGCCTCCTCGAGGGCACAAACGTTCCGTGGCTGCTCTACTTGCGCTCCAGCCTTTGCCGCGAGGCCGGCGACGTCGCCGGGGCCGACGCCCATCTCGAGGCCGCGTTCGCGCGGATTGGACGCGGCGAGGACCTGGACCAGGCCGCCGCCTTCGAGACCGGCGAGGTGATGGACCGTGCCGGCGACGTGGAGGCCGCCGTCCGCGTATGGTCACTCATCATCGACCGGCCACCGCACGGGCAGATCCAGGATGTCAACGCCCTGCTCCGCCTGGCGCGTGTCGCGGAGACGCGCGGGGATTTCGCCGCCGCCCTCGCGCACAGCGAGCGGGCGCTCGAGATCAGCCGCGACCTGGGCGCCGAGCAGACGCTCATCGGTCCGGCCGGCCAGCGCGGCACCGAGTGGCTGATGCGGGCCATCCTCGAGCTACGCCGCCGCGCCGGCGGCGCGGCCCGCAACTGATCCCCGTTCGATGGAGCTGTCGCTCGTTTTTCCCCATCAGTTGTTCGAACGCCATCCCGCCGTCCGACGCGGCCGGTCGCGCTGATCGAAGATTCCCTTGTTTTCGGCGACCCCCATGCGCCGGCGGCCTTTCACCGTCAAAAGCTCGCGTTTCACCGAGCCAGCCTGCGGCGCTACGCCGCCCGGCTGTCCGCCCTGGGTCACGACGTGCGGATCGCCGAATGGCGGGCCGGGGTGACCTGCGTGCCGATCCTCGAGGAGTTGGCGCGGCATGGCTTCGACCGCTGGGTGGTCGTCGAACCCGTGGACCATCTGCTCGAGCGGCGGATCCGCCGCGCGGCCGGCCGCGTCGGCGCCCGCGTCCAATGGTTGGACACGCCGATGTTCCTCTCGTCCAAGGATTGGAACATGTCATGGCTGGGGGAACGATCCCGGCCGCGGATGGCCGACTACTACATCGCCCAGCGGCAGCGGCTCGGCGTGCTGCTGGAGGAAGGCGGCGGCCGCCCGGTCGGCGGGCGATGGAGCTTCGACACGATGAATCGGCGCCGTCTGCCCCGCGGCCTCGAGCCGCCCCCGCCGCCGGCCTTTTCCTGGACGGCGCCGGACCTCGTGGAGGCCGCTGCGTGGGCCGACGCGACGTTCCCTGGCCACCCCGGCTCCGCGCGTGACGCGTGGCTGCCAGTGGACTCCGACGGCGCGCGGGCATGGCTGGAGGAGTTTCTGGCGCGGCGCCTCGCGAGGTTCGGCGACTACCAGGACGCAATCTCGTCCCGCCACGACGTGCTGTTTCATTCCGCCCTCTCGCCGTTGATCAACGCCGGTCTCCTCACCCCCCGCGAGACGCTCGACTGGGTCCTCGAGGCGGCGAGGGAATTCCGCGTTCCGCTGAATTCGGCCGAGGGGTTCCTGCGGCAGTTGATCGGCTGGCGGGAATTCGTGCGGGCGATCTACGAGCGTGATGGCGTGGCCGTGCGGAACGCGAATCATTGGGGCCATGCGGGACGGTTGTCGGCCGCCTGGGATGGGGCGCGTACCGGTCTGTCGCCGCTGGACGCAGCCCTGGAACGGGTCGACCGGCGCGGCTGGTGCCACCACATCGAGCGACTGATGGTGATCGGCAACGCGATGCTCTTGGCCGGCGTGGCGCCGAACGAGGCCTACCGCTGGTTCATGGAGCGGTTTCTCGACGCCTACGACTGGGTGATGGTACCCAACGTCTACGGGATGAGCCAGTACGCCGACGGCGGCGGCTTCGCGACCAAACCCTACATCGCGGGCTCGAATTATCTGCGCAAGATGAGCGATTTTGAGGCGGGGCCGTGGACGGAGGAGTGGGACGGGCTGTTTTGGACGTTCGTCGGGAGGTGGGGCGCGCGGCTGCGGCGCGAGCCGCGACTCGCCGTGCTCGCGCTACAGTGGACCCGCATGCCGGCATCGCGCCGCCGGGCGCTCGAACGCGCGGCCGACGCCGCCCGCTCGCGGCTGCTGGCGTGAGCCGCTGAAAGCCCACGGTTGGGGATGCCCGCCGCGGACGGAGGCCGCGCCTGCCGAGGCACGTAGTTCGTCCGGCGCCGGGCTTGGGGCGGAGGTGTGGCGGCCGCGGGCTGCATCGGGGGGTTGGCCCTGCGCGGGGATTGGGGTAGGTTGGCTCCGCTTGGCGTGCGTAGGCGCGGCGCTGGGGCCAACCGCGTGGCATTCATCTTCGTCATCGCCGTCGGCGTCCTGCTGCTGGTCCTCTGGAATGCGGCGGCATGGCCACAACTCGGGCCTGCGGCGGAGACGACCCCGGAGGACGTATCCATCCTGATCCCGGCGCGGGACGAGGCGGCGAACATCGTGCCGTGCCTGGAGGCCTTGCGCGGGCAGGCCGGTGTCCGCGAGATCCTCGTCTACGACGACGAGTCCCGCGACGGCACGCCCGACCAGGTGCGTCGGCTCGCGTCCGGTTGGCCCCGCGTGCGACTGATCGGTCCCGAACCGCTTCCGGAGGGCTGGACGGGCAAAACCCATGCCTGCGCGCGATTGGCCGACGCGGCGACGGGCCGATGGCTGCTGTTTCTCGATGCGGATGCGCGGCTGGCGCGCGACGCCGTCGCGCGCATCCGGGCGGAGGCCGAACGGCGGCAGGCCACGCTGCTCTCCTGCTGGCCGGGCCTGGAGATGCATGGCTTCTGGGAACGGGCGCTGATGCCGTTGCTGAACTTCGTCGTGTTCACCCTGTACCCCGCTCCGCTCGCGTTCCGAATGCAACTGCCGTCCCTGGGCCTCGCCCACGGCGCCTGTGTTCTGTGCCGCCGCGACGCGTACCTCCGGATCGGCGGCCACGCGCGCGTCCGCGGCGAGCTGTTCGAGGACACCGCGCTGGCGCGGGCGTGGCGGGCGGCGGGGGAAGTCGCCCATTGCGTGGACGGCCAGTCGGCCGTTCGAACGCGAATGTACGATTCGTTCTCCTCGATCTGGCGCGGCTTCCAAAAGAACATCTATCCCGCCTTTCGTCGCGAGTTGAGTTTCTGGCTGTTCTGGTGGTTCCACGCGGCGGTCTTCGTCGCGCCGTTTGCGGCGGTCGTCGTCGCCCCCACCGCGGCGGCCTGGGGCGCGGCGGCGTGCGCGTGGGCCGCCCGCGGCCGGCTGGCGAGGCGTTTCCGGCAGCCGGCGTGGTCCGTGGCCCTTCACCCGCTGGCGGAGGCGCTGATGCTGGCGCTGGCCCTGGTCTCGTGGCATCGATGCCGGACGGGGCATGGGGTCGAATGGAAGGGGCGCAGGTGGCGTGGGCGGTAACGGCAAAGCCGTTGTCATCGGCGGTGGACTGGGCGGGCTGGCCGTCGCGGCGCGGCTGGCCCGCGCGGGCTGGCGCGTAACGCTGGTGGAGCAGGGGCCGACCCTTGGCGGCAAGATGAATTTGTGGGAGTGGGACGGCTATCGTTTCGACACCGGCCCCTCGCTGCTGACGATGCCGTGGGTGTTCGAGGACCTGTTCGCGGCCTGCGGCGAGCGAATGTCGGACCATCTGGAGCTGATCCGGGTCGATCCGCTGGCGGAGTACGTCTTCGACGACGGCGAGCGGTTCCGGCATACCGCGTCGCTGCCCGAGTGGCTGAGGGCGGTGCGCCGACTCGAGGGCGGGGACGCCTCCGGGTTCTGGGGTTTCATGCACCTCGGCGCGCGATTGTACGAGCTGTCCCGGGCGACGTTTTTCGTCTCCTCGCCGTTCGAACGTCCGGCGGCCGGCACGGCGCGAAGGACGCTGGCGGCGCGGCCTCCGCTGCGGCGCGCGTGGGGCAACTACGCGGCCGCGGTGCGCCATTATTTCCGGTCGCCACATCTGCGTCGGATGTACGACCGCTACACGACCTACGTCGGCTCGTCGCCGTGGCTGGCCCCCGCGACGCTGGCCGTGATTCCGTACCTCGAATGGACCGAAGGTGTGTGGCACGTGCGCGGCGGCATGTACCGCATGGTCGAGGCGGTCGCACGCCTTTGCGGGCGAGGCGGGGTTGAGCTGCGGACCAACGCTCGCGCCGTCCGCATCGAGCTTCGCGAAGGAAGGGTGGCCGCCGTCGCGCTGGAGTCCGGCGACCGCCTCGCGGCCGACGTCGTCGTCATGAACGGGGACGCCTCGAGGACCCCGGCGCTTCTGGGCGAGGCCGGCGGCGGCCTGCCGGAGCGGGAGCGTTCGTTGTCGGGGTTGGTCTTCCTCTTTGCGCTGCGGGACGAGTTGCCCGGCTGTCCCCACCACTCCGTGTTTTTCTCGGCCGACTACCGGGCGGAGTTCGACGAGCTGTTTGCGCGGCGGACGTTTCCCTCCGACCCGACGGTCTACGTGAACGTGCCCAGCCGGACGGATCGTTCGGTGACGCCGGGCCGCGGCGAGGTGATGTTCGTGATGGCCAATGCGCCGGCCAACGACGCCGACGCGTGGGACGTGGCGGCGGTGGAGGAGGCCCGCCGGCGCGTGCTCGGCCGTCTGCAACGTGGCGGATTTCCGGAATTTCGGGAGAAGGTAGCGGCATCCGCGGTCTGGACGCCGCGGGACATGGCGCGACGCTACGACATGCCCGGCGGCGCGATCTACGGACGCAGCTCGCACGGCTGGCGAGGTGCGTTTCTGCGTCCGCCGAACCGCAACCGGGCTGTCGGCGGTCTGTACCACGTCGGCGGCAGCACCCATCCGGGGGGAGGTACGCCGACGGTGCTGCTGTCGGCGCGGATCGTCGCGGAGCTGGTCGAACGCTATGAACGCGCGTGAGGTGGGGCTGCGCGCTCTGGCCGCGGTGGCGGCCCTGTTGGCGGCCGGCGGGACGGCGTCCTACGTCGGGCTGGTGTCGTCGCCGACGGCGGCGGTTCCGTGGATCGCGACGCTGACGATCCTGTGCGCCGCGGCGCTGGTGCTGGTCTCGCTACCCGCTGGCGAACGTCGGTGGGCGGCGCTGGCGGGGGTGGGAGGCTTCGCGGCGGAGCTGTTGGGCGTGCACTTTCATTTTCCGTTCGGCGTGGACTATCGGTACACCGACCGCCTTGCGTTGCAGGTGGCGTCGGTGCCGGTGGCGCTGGCGGGCTGCTGGGTCATTCTGCTCTGCTATGCGCGCGAGATGGCCGCCGGCGTGGCAGGTTCCCCGTGGTCCGGCGTCGTGGTGCAAGCGGCGTGGATGATGGCGATCGATCTCGTCCTCGATCCCGTGGCCACCCGCGTGATGGGGTTGTGGGAGTGGGGCGCTGGCGGGGCGTGGTACGGCGTGCCGTTGAACAATTTCGCCTGGTGGTTTGCGGTGAGCCTCTGCCTGGCGGCGGTCCAGCGGCCGCCGGCTGGCGCCAACCGGTGGGTGGCCGGCACGGGGCTGGGCACCGTCGCGTTTTTCACGGCGATCGCGCTGGGACGGGGCATGAGGGGCGCGGCCGCGGTCGGCCTGGCCCTCGTGGGCCTGCATGCGTTGGTCCGCGGCCGTCTCAATCGGCTCCGGGCGACCCCAGAAGCCTGTCGATCCGCCGGAAACATGCCTCGAGCGCCTCGGGCGTCGCCGCTCCGTCGTATCGGTGCTCGATCGCGCCGTCCGGACGCAGCACCATGACGTTCGCTACCCCCGGCCGGCCGCCGTACCTGTCAAAGACCTCGCCGCTCCAGTCGAGCAGGACCGGATGGTCCGGCACGTGGCGGCGGAACATTGCGCGGATCCAGCCGCGCAGGACCTCCGGAACGCCCTGAAGGCGGGCGACGCCCTCGATCACGACTGCGCCGCGGTAGCGGGCGTAGATCGGCCCGATCCACCCCTCGATCTGTTCCGAGCCGCGCCGGTCGGCGAGCACGAGCACGCCCACCCGGGTCCGCGGGAACCGAACGACGTGGAGGCGGCCGAACTGATCGTGCAGCTCGAACACGACGCCGCGCGGCATCGAGTCCGCGGCCGCGACGAATGCGGCGGCGCCACAGACCGCAGCCGTCCACGTTGGAAATCTCATGTGGTGGGGTACATTATGTGTCCAATGGCGGCCCGTAAAGCGCAGGAGCGGTGATGGGGATCAAGACCAACGAAGCGGCCGCCTGGCCGGAGTCGCGTTGGATCGAATTCGATGCGCGACTGCGGCGGCGTGCGCTGGGCGCCTCCGATGCCGCTGCATGGTCGTGGATCGTCCGCGCCGCGCGGTGCGTGATGCGTTCGTTCACGACGAGTTTTTTCATCGTCAGCCGGTTTCTCCCGCGCGCCAAGCGCGACATGGTCGAGGTGGTGTACGCGGCCGTCCGCCAGCCGGACGAGGTGGTGGACAGTTTTCCCCTCGACGCCGCCGGCAGGCTGCAGCGGCTGGAGGCGTGGGGCGCCGGTTACGAGACGGCGCGGGCGGCCGGCGGCCTTCGCGCCGCGCTGGCGGCCGGCGCGCCGTGTTTTCTGGCCGGCTTCGCCGAGGTGATGCGCCGCACCGGCATTCCCGCGGATCACTATCGAGCGTTTCTGCAAGCGATGCGGCAGGACGTGCAGCCGCAGCCGTTCTCGACGATGGACGATCTGGTGGATTCGTACGTCTACGGGAGCGCCGTCGTGGTCGGCTATTTTCTCACCCACATCTATGGCGCGAGCGCGCCGGGTCGATTCGACACGGCTTTGCGGGTCGCGCGCCATCTCGGGATTGCCTTGCAGCTCACGAATTTTGCCCGCGACGTATCGGAGGATCTCCAGCGCGGCCGGGTCTATCTCCCGCTGGACATGCTGCACGCCGAGGGGGTGACAGATCCGTTCGCCAGAGACGCGGCGACCAGGGACGGTCTCGGACGCGCGGCCCGGCGGCTGGCGGCGGCGGCGGCCGATGGCTACCGGCGTGCCAGCGAAGGGCTGGACGCATTTGCCGCGGACAGCCGCGTGGCGATCCGGGCCTGCATGGACGTGTACGGCCTGCTGAACCGGCGGATTCTCGAGAGTCGCGACGGCATCGACCGGCGGGAAAGCGTGCCGTTGCGGGAGAAGCTCCGTCCTCTCCCCATCAGCAAGTACTGGCGCATCCCGCTGGGCTATCTGGGGGCCTGACCCATGGTCCGACCGCGGCGCGCGGTGATCGTGGGCGGGGGCATGGGCGGGCTCGCCCTCGCTGCGCGGCTGCGGGCAAACGGCTGGGCGGTTGCCGTGTACGAGGCGGGCCCGCGAACGGGCGGTCGGGCCAACCGGATCGAACGCGACGGCTACCGTTTCGACACCGGCCCGACCCTGCTGAACTATCCATGGGTCTTCGAGCAACTGTTCGCGGTGGCCGGACGGCGGCTGGCCGACTACGTCGAGCTGGCCGAAGTGGATCCCTCGATTCGCTTTATCTGGCCGGATGGCGCGGAACTAACCCTCTCGAGCCGCATCGGCCTCCTTCTTCGCGAGTTCGAACGGTTCGAGCCTGGCGTCGGACCTCGCGTGATGGCCTTCATGACGGATGCGGAACGCAAATACCGGCTCGCGTTCGATCGCCTGGCGACGCGCAACGCGGACGGGATCCTGAGCTGGCTCAGGGGCCTGACGCCGGCGGATCTGCTGCGCTCGGCCGTCTGGCGCTCGCTCGACGGCGAACTGCGCCGATGTTTCCGCAGCCCGCGGCTGCGGCAGGCGCTCGGATCGTACGCGATGTACCTCGGAGGCTCGCCGTGGGACCTGCCGGGCCTGTTCTCGATTCTGCCCTACGGCGAGCTGGCCCACGGTCTGTGGCTGCCGAGGGGCGGCATGTACGCCCTGGTGGAAGGCGTCGAGCGGCTCGCCCGCGAACTGGGCGCTGAAATCCATACCAATGCCCGCGTGGCCCGCATCCGCGTCGCGGGCGGGCGGGCCGAGGGCGTCGAACTTGCCGGCGGTCGGTTCGAGCCGGCGGACGCCGTCGTCTCGAACGTGGACGTGCCGACGACGTGGCGCGAGCTGCTCGACCGCGATCGCCGGCCGCCGCGGATGACGCCGGGCGTGGTCACCTTCTACTGGGGGTTGCGCGACTCGATCGGCGGTCTCGACCACCACACGATTTTTCTGCCGGACAACGTCCGCGCGACCTACGGCGACCTGTTGAGGCGCGGGCGGATCCCCGACCAACTGGCGTTCTATGTCTGCGTGGCCTCCGCGCGCGATCGCTCGCTGGCGCCGCCCGGCGGATCGACCGTGTTCGCCCTCGTGCCCGTTCCGCGGTTGAGCGAACTGGGGCCGATCGACTGGCCGCACGCCACGGCGGACCTGCGGCGGCGGGTGCGGGAGCGCCTGCGCCGCCACGGGGCGGACTTTGACGCCGGCCGGATCGAGGTCGAGGAGGTTTGGACACCGGAAGTCTGGCGTGCGCGGTACGGCCTGTGGGACGGCTCGGCCTTCGGCGCCGCGCACGGGCTGTTCGAGCTGGGCCCCTTTCGGTCGCCCAACCGCGACCCTGATGTGCGCGGGCTCTACTACGTCGGCGCCAGCACGGTGCCAGGCACGGGCGTGCCGCTGGTGACGCTCGGCGCCGCGATGACTGCGGAGCGGATGCTGGCCGATGCACATTGAGATCTGGGGAGACGGCCGGCGCCGGTTCCTTGCCGTCCACGGGTGGGGCGGCACCCACCGGGACTTTGCCGCGCTTGCCGCCAAGGCACCTGCCGACGTGCGGATGGCGGCGGTGGATCTCCCCGGCCACGGGCAGTCCCCGCCACCGGCGCGGTGGGACATCGGTCCCATCGTGGAGGAGCTCGCGGAGTTGATCGTCGAGGAGGAAGACGGGCCGACGACCCTCATCGGCTTCTGCAGCGGGTCGATCCTGGCGGCCCTGGCGGCCGTCCATGCCCCGCACCATGTGGCGCGGCTGGTGGCCGTGGAACCCTTCGCCTTTGTCCCGTGGTATTTCCGGTTGTTCACCTTGGGAGGGGTCGGTCGGCGGGCCTACGAGGCGGCGTTCCTCAGCCGCGCCGGCCGGCGTCTGGTCAACTTGGTCCTGCGGCGGCGACAGGCCACAGATGCGGATTTCACCGCGGCGTTCGGCGCGCTGAACGCCGACGTGGCGTTGAACTACATGCGAATGTTCACGCGCATCCGGTTGGAGGACCTCCGACCCGTCGCGGCGCCGGTGGACATTGCGGTGGGCGATCGAACCTTCGGCGCCGTCCAGCGGTCCGTCGAAATGTTGCGTTCCCTCTGGCCCGCTGCGCGGGTTCGCCGGCTCGTCGAGGTGGGACATCTGCCGCTGGTTCGCGGCGCCCGCCAGTTGGCGGCGCTGGCGTTTGGAGGCCGTCCCCGGAGGAGGGAGGGGTCAGGGGGCGCGCGGTAGGTCCGACGCCGCCCCCGTTCCGACGGTGTCCGTGCGGAGCCGGCCCATCGCGATCGAATGGCGGGTCAGCAGGGCGTCGGCCAGCGATCGTGTTCCAAGCCGCGTGGGCCGCCGGTCCGGATTCACCCACCCACACGGCGCCGCGTCCGACTCCGCCGGGGCCGCCCTCGGGCCGGGTGTCCTCGGCGTGAGGACGGATCGTGGCATCGATGACGACGATCCGCCAGATTCCGTTGCTCTCGAACCGGGGCGGACGGTCGAGGATCATCACGTGTTCGGTGCTCTCCCCGGCCTTCCGCGACGGTCTGCGCCATGCGATGAAGTCGCCGGGCTGCAGGTCGTCCACGCGCGCCACCCGCGTCCAGCATGAGGTGGCCGGCCCCGTGGATGGTGGAGCGGCCGCAAACGCCTCATGGTAGGCAAATGCGCGGGGAGGGCGCGCGCGGATCGCGGGCGGCCACCTCATTCGAGCGCGGTGGGCGCGACGGCGCCCAGCACGAGTGCGACCAGGCCCGAACAGTCCAGACGGTATCGGCCGGCGGAAGGGTCCACGTCGGTCCTGTGTTGATAGGCGGTGTGCCGGGCATTGGCGAAGATCCTCCGCGTTTCGAAGTGCATCGGCGGGATGCCCTCGGCGGCGGAGGAGGCCTCCCGGCCGAGGATCTCGCCCGTGTCGGGCGGCATCGAGAGGTGCCAGTCGCGGAGCATTCCCGTCAACCGTCGCACGATCTCGGGGCGCGCGCTCGCGAGGTGGCACGTCTCGACCTCGTCGGACGCCACGTCGTATAGCTCCACCCGGCTGCCGTCGCAGTCGCAGAGGAGCTTCCACCGTCCGTTGCGAACGGCGAGGTCCGGGAGGGCGGGCGGCGTCCGCCATCCACCTTTTTGTGGTCGGGCGGGCGCCGCCAAAGAAGAGGTCGGCGCTCCCAACGATCCGGCTGGTCTTGCATTCGATCCGGCGCAGGGACACGCCGACGACGGCGAAGGTCCGCCCGGCGTGCGCCGGCAGGGAGCATTCGTTCACCGTGCCCAAGACGATCCCCTCGGCGCCGAGCATCTGGGCGACCTCGACGGCGCGGTTCACCGAAAGGCCGGCCATGGTCAGTTCGATTTCGCTAAGGACGCCCGCCATCTGGCTGCGCTCGACAAGCGTATAGCGCCTTGCGCGCAACAACTCGGTGACGACCATGTCCGACCCCGAGGCTCCAATCAGCTCCGTCGGCGCCTTGAACGGAAGGACGGTTACCTTTTGGATGGCGACCTGTCCCGGCGCGACGTAAACATTGGCGGCCGTTTGGCGTTGGAAAACCGGGGCTCCGACTCGCCGGACCATGTCGGCCAGTCGGGCGCGGGCCTCTCCGATCCGTCAGCGCGGCTGCGGCCATCAGTCGGGCGCGAAGGCGTCCTCCCGCCGCCAGGCCGGTTCGTGTCCCACCGCTTAAAACCGCGTCATCGGTAGTTGGCCGTCCTCGCGGTAGGCCGGACGCGGCGGGGGGGGTGGGATTCTGCGGACGGGCTCGGGGCGCTTGATGCGCCGCCGAAAGGCGGCATACTGGGAAGGTTAGCCGTATGCCGTTCCGACCCGTCCCCGGGCTTGCGCGGCGTGCGGCGAGAGCCCGAAGGGGCGGGAGCCGAGCGCATGGTTGACGCGTTGAAGCGGCGGGCGCGGTATCGCGGACCGAAGGGGCCAGTGGTCCTGCTCATCATGGATGGCATCGGCATCGGCCGGTACCCGGACGGCGACCTGGTCCGCGCCGCCCACAAGCCCAACCTCGAGCGGCTGGCGCGGCTGTCGGTGACCAGCACGCTCAAGGCCCACGGCACGGCCGTCGGCATGCCCAGCGATGAGGACATGGGCAACAGCGAGGTCGGGCACAACGCGATCGGGTGCGGCCGGGTGTTCGCCCAGGGCGCGCGGCTGGTGAACGAGGCCATCGCCTCGCGCCGCCTCTTCGAAGGCAAGGCGTGGGGGGAAGTGGTCGACAACGTCCGGGCGCACGACTCGCAACTCCATTTCATCGGGTTGCTGTCCGACGGCAACGTGCACAGCCACATCGACCACCTCGAGGCGCTGCTCAAGGAGGCGAAGGCGGCGGGGGTGCGCCGGGCGCGAGTGCATGCGCTGCTCGACGGCCGGGACGTGCCGCCGACCAGCGCGCACATCTACGTTCGCCGGTTGGAGGAGTTTCTGGCCGGCCTCAACGCCGATGGAACCGTGGACTTCGCGATCGCCTCCGGCGGCGGTCGGATGAAGGTGACGATGGACCGCTACGAGGCGAACTGGAAGATTGTCGAGACGGGGTGGAAGGCCCACGTTCGCGGCGAGGGGGCGGCGTTCGAGTCGGCCTCGGCCGCGCTCGAGGGCCTGCGGGCGGCGCATCCGGGCGCCATCGACCAGGACTTGCCGGCGTTCGTGATCCATCGCGGCGGCCGCCCCGTGGGGCCGGTCCGCGACGGCGACAGCGTCGTGCTCTTCAACTTTCGCGGCGACCGCGCGATCGAGATCTCCCGCGCGTTCGAGGAGGAGACGTTCGACAAATTCGATCGAGGACCGCGTCCGGACGTCGTGTTTGCCGGCATGATGGAGTACGACGGCGACCTCCACATCCCCAAACGCTACCTCGTGGAGCCGCCCGCGATCGACCGGACGATGGGCGAGTACCTGGCCGCCAGCGGCGTCCGGCAGCTCGCCTGTAGCGAAACGCAGAAGTTCGGCCACGTCACCTATTTCTTCAACGGCAATCGCTCGGGAAAATTCGACGATGCGCTGGAGGACTACATCGAAGTGCCGTCCGACCGCGTGCCGTTCGAGGAGCGCCCCTGGATGAAGGCGGCCGAGATCACCGACGTGGTGGTGCGCGCCATCCGGGAGAACCGCCACCCCTTCATCCGGCTGAACTACGCCAACGGCGACATGGTTGGGCACACCGGGGTCTTCCAGGCGGTGCGGATCGCGGTGGAGGCGGTGGACCTGGGCGTCGGGCGCGTGATGAGGGCCGTCCGCGAGGCCGGCGGCATCCTCGTGGTCTCAGCCGACCACGGCAACGCGGACGACATGTACGAGCGCGATCGCAAGACCGGCGAGCCGGTGATGGATCCGGCCACCGGCGAGCCCAAGCCGCGCACGGCCCATTCGCTGAACCCGGTGCCGGTTCACGTGTACGACCCTGCCGGGACCGCCCGGGTGAGGTTGTCGGGGGCGTCGAACCTGGGCATCAGCAGCCTGGCGGCGACCTGCCTGCTGCTGATGGGGTTCGAGCCGCCGGAGGACTACACGCCGAGCGTGGTGGACGTGGGCTGAACGGCCGCGGGCGTGCGCGTGCGGCCGGGGAGGCGGACATGCGGGCGGCACGACGATGGGCGGCATGTGCGCTGGCGCTGGCGGCGACCGCCATGGCCCGGTGGGTGTCCGATTCCGAAACCGGCCGCGTTGCCCGCCCCGAGCTCGATCTGCGTCAAGCCGGCCTTTTTCGCCTCCCCGACGGCGGCCTCGTCCTGCGCGTCCGCTGCGCGGCCCTGCCTCCGACTGGGGCACTGCGAGTCCTGTTGGGCGAACGGGCGGAATCCGGCGAGGTCGAGCCAAGGTGGATGATCGAGGGCGACGCGCTATTCCGCCGGCCCATGACCGCCCGCGGCTGGACCTGGGATGAAAGCGGCGGCGTCGCCGTCGCGGACTCCGCCTTTGGTGTGCGCAGTTTTCTGCTTCCGGTGGAGCTGTCCGGGCGCCCTTGGTTGTGGGCGGTGGAGACGCTTGACCCTGGCTGGCGGCTCGTCGACCGGCTGCCCGACGCCGGGTGGGTGGCGGCGCAACCGGAGCAGGTGGCCGAGATGGCGCGGGACTCGGCCCCGCCTGCAGATCAACGGACCGCCCCCACCAACCCGCCGGCGCTCGCCATTCGATGGCCCCTGCTGGCCGACGGCGATCGGTGGGCGATCACCGAAGGGGCGCCACCGCGCGTGCCGCTGCCCAATGGGACGGCGGCCCAGCTCCGCCTGTCGGTCCGCCGGCCGGAGGGGGCCGCGCCGACGGAGCTTCATTCCACTTCCCATGCCCGCGACGAGGCCCGGGAACGATGGGCCGGTTCGACGGACGGGCTGGATTGGACCCTCGTCGCCTCACCGGGTCCCAACGGCGAGGTCTGGTTCGGCCTGGAGATCCGTTCGGACGCCGAGGCGCGCCTGGAGGTGGCGGTCGAGGCGCGCTTGCCGGACGGCGAATGGTACGCGCCCGGGTTGGACGGCAGCGCCTGTTCGTTGGACGGGGCGTGGGCGGGACCGGAGTGGAGCGCGGAGTCGCCGATCGGCCTGGCCGGCCGCATCGCCCTCTGGCCGCTCGCCACCGTCGCCGCGGATGGCGCAGCCCTGACCTTGGCGAACGATCCGGAGGAGCCGCATCCGTGCCGATTCGAGGGCCGGCGAACTCCGCCGTCGATGACCATGGTGTTTCCGGTGGCGGTCTCCGCCGCCTCGGCAAAGTTCCCCGGCCGGGCGTGCATCGCCTGGTATGCGCGGGGTACCGCTCCGCAGGAGGGCGGTCTGCGCCCGGCCATGGCGTGGTGGCATTCGTTGTCGCCCCCGCCTGCAACGCCTCTGCTGCCCCGCCAATGGGTCGCCACCGCCGTGGAAGCGGCGGCCGCCCGGGTGCTCGTCGGCGATCCGGTCGCCGTCGAGCGGTATCGACGCGACGAGCCGGAGCCGGCATCCGCCTCGTGGCGGTTTGTTCGGCTCCGTCCGTGGGTTTGCGAGTTGCCGAAGCCAAAGGGATGGGACGAATCCGCGGCGACCGTCCTGCGACTTCTTCGCTTCCATGCGGCGGTTGGCGGCGCCGCGTCCTGGAACGCGCAGGCCGCCCTGCTCGGCGCGGTGCGATCGGCGGACGACGCCCTCGCGCCGTCGGCCGCCGGCGCCCCCCTCCCCGCGTTGCGCGTGCCGGTGTCGGCCGATCCCGATTTGCTGACGACGCCCGACGCGGCGTGGAACCGCGCGATGCTCGACTGGGCCTGCGCCTTGCACTTCCTCGACACCCCCGGGTTGCGGGCGTTCCTGTTCGACGCGCTCGAGGCGACGACCGGCTTGGACTACAACCGCGCCTCCCTTGCGGCGGCCGATCGCGCCTTGTGCTGGGGTCCGACCGCACCGCGCCCCGCGGTGGCGCGGTCGCTGGATGCCTGGGAATTTGTGTCCTCGTTTCGGCACACGCTTGGCGATCGTCGGCCCGCGTTGGCGATGGTCAATCCCATGGAGAGTCACGCCGTGCTGGCCCCAGCGGCCGACCTCGTGCTGTTTGAGGACGCGCTGGACGCCGATCCGCGGTCCGCGCGGGGGCTGCGGTACCGCCTGCTCTCCGGGCGGCGCCCCTGCCTTCGTGTCCTGTCGGGGGATTTCGAATGGAGCGAGGCCGGCGGAATTGAATCCGCGCTGGCGGCGACCGCGGCGATGGGATTCATCCCGGTCATGGGCCGCGATCCGGCCGGCCGGCCGTACTGGAGCGTGCCCGCGTGGGCGGCGCGCGACGCGGCGGCGTTGCGCGTCTGGGTGCCGCTGGCCGCGCGCTGGGCGGCTGCCGGTTGGAACGCGGTCGCGGGCGGCCTTCGGGTGACCGGGGGAGGGCGCATCGAGACCTTCGGCGGCGGGCCGCTGCGCCACGTGGTCATCCACAACGACGGGGCCGCCCCACGGGAGATCGAGGTCTCGTGGCCGGCGGGGGAGGGGGCCTGCTGGGTGTCGCTTTTTTCGGGCGAGTGCGGACGGACCGCGACCACCGGACAGCTCGCGATCGCGCGTTGGCGCGTGGGGCCGGGAGAAGTGGCGGCCGTGGACCTCGTCGAGCGCGACGCGCTGGACGATGAGCTGGCCTGGCTGGATGGGTGGGCGATCGAGCGCGGATGCGGTCCGTCCGCGGCCGCGAATTTGCGGGCCCTGGGAACCGAAGCGGCGGCTGGCGTAAGCGTGGAACTCCGCGCCCCGACCGCATGGATCCTTGGCCGCTCCGCCCTCGTACGGGCTGTCGTCCACAACCGTTCGGTCGATCCCCTCGTGATCGCCGACGTCCGGTGGTCCGAGCCCGCCGCCGCGGCCGCGCCGCTGTTGCCGGAGCCCCGCGTGCTGGGCGGGGGCGAGTCGGTGGAACTGGACTTGCCCGTGGACGAGGCGAAGGCCGGCCGCGCGGCGTGGCTCACCGCATCCTGGCGGTTCCAGCGCGGCGACCGCGAATGGGCGGTCCAGCGCCGGGTTGCGTCGTCGTGGGGGCCGGTGGTCGAGGTGGGTGCGCCGCGGGTTCGGCGCGGCGGCGGGACCGTCGCCGAGATCGAGCTGCGGCTGCGCAACCGCTCCGACGAGCGCCAAACGGTGACCCTCGAATGGTCCGGCGATTTTCCCGGCGACTCGCTGGAGACGATCCTCGAGCCGTTCGAAGCCCGCGCGTTCGCCCTGCCCGTGGTCGGCGTGGCCGGCCGCGCCGGCCGCATGGAGGTGCGGGCACGGCTGGGCGGACGCGAGGTGCACCGCGCCGACGTTCGTCTGCGGTTCCCGGCTTCCGCGCCCGAAGGTCCATGATTACGTTGACGGAACGGATGCTGCTGGAGTGGGGCGGGGAACGAAAATACCTCGAGGCGCGCCGGCTGCTCGAGTGCGAAGTCATCGAGGACCTTGAGATCGATCCCCCCTTCGTGCGCGGTACGCTGCGCAACTCCACGCGGACGCTTCGGACGGGGTTTCGCATTGTCGGACCCCATTGCGTGGAAAGCCTGTGCCCGTGCTACGAAAACCGCGAACGCGGCATCGTCTGCTCGCACGTAATCGCCCTCGCGCTTGAGGTTCGGCGGCGTCTGGCCGATCCGGACGAGGCCCTGCGCCGCGAGGAGGAACAGCGGCGGGCCGCGGCGCGGCAGGCCCTTCCGCCGGCGGAATTCCTCCGGCGGGCCGGCCCGGGGGAGGTCGGAGTGCCCGCCGGGATCGACGTGGAGTTCCCGGCCGACTGGTCGGAACAGTGGCGCGGGGGACGTGTCCGGGTCCGCCCCTTTGCGCGTCTGGCCGGCCGCCGTGTTCCGCTCGGGGACGTGCCCCGCAACATCTCGCTCGCGCTTCCGCCGGCGGACGACTCGCTGCTGGTGGTCCTCGAGGACATCGGCGCGGGCGCGCGCTCCGAACTCGAGCTGGGGGCGGCAGATCTCCTCAACCTGTTTGACTTGCGGCGATCGTGGCCGCTCGACGGCGGGGCGGGGCGGCTCGAGCTCAGGACTGACGAGCGCCTTTCGTCGCGCCTGACGCTGGACATGGATCCCGAAAACGGGGAGTTAATCCTCTCGCTCGCCACGCCGCTGCCCGAGGGCGAGGTGGCGACGGTGCAGATCGTGGCGGGCCGGCGCGGCTGGGCGGGATCGCCGACGTGTCTGCGGCCGCTCGCGGCGCTGCTGCCGGAGCCGTTGCGGGCCCTCTATGCCGGCCCTGTGCGCGTGCCGCGCCTGGCCGTGCCGCAGTTTCTGCAGGTGGAATGGCCCCGCCTTGCCGCGGGTTTTCAGGCGGAGGCGGGGATCTCCGCGGACATGCTCGACCTTCGTCCCGCCTCGCCGGTCTTCCATCTGCACGTGCGAGGCAGCCTGGCCTCCCTCAGCGCGACGCTGTACGCGGTCTACGACGGGACCCGCCTGGTCGCCGGCAAGTCCGACCCAGCCGGGCGCTTCGCGATCCCCGATCCGGACGATGTACTGCGGTTTCGCGTCCGCAATCCGGCGGCCGAGGCGGCCGGCCTGGCCCGGCTGGCCCGCGCGGGCATGTCGGGGGAGGTCGGCGACCGGCTGTCGGCCGTCATGGGCGAACGCGCCGTGTTGAACTTTCTCGCGCGCGAGGTGCCCGCCCTGCGCCGGATCGGCTGGAAAGTCACGATCGAGGGACGCGCCGCCAGCGCGATGGAGGAGGCGGTGTGGGCCACCCCCGTGGTCCAGATCCGACCCGCCGCCGACGGCCGCACGTTCGAGGTGGATCTGCGGTTCGAAGACTCGAGCGGCGCCGTCGTCCCGGCCGCTGAGATTCGGCGGGCCATGCTGAAGGGCGAGTCCTGCCTCTCGTACGGCGGCCGCCTCCTCTGGTTTGACGCCGGCGCGGTCGAGGCGATCGACGACATCTTCGCCGACTGTGGTTCGACCGACGGCTCCCGCCCGGGCACGTTCCGGCTGCACGCCGTTCACGCCGCCTATGTGCGCGACGCGCTTCACGCCCTGGATGGCACCGACATCGAGGCGCCGCCGTCGTGGCTGGAGCAGGCCGCCCGGGCGATGTCCGGCCGGGCGGCGGCCAACGATGCCTCGCTGGTCCTCGTCGAGCCGCCGGAGGGTGTCCTGCGCCCCTACCAGCGCGAAGGTGTCGAGTGGCTGCGCTCGCTCGAGCGGTGCGGATTCGCCGGCATCCTGGCCGACGACATGGGCCTCGGCAAGACCGTACAGACGCTGGCGTGGCTGCGGCTGGAACGCCTCCACCCCGACGCCCGCGGCCGCCCCTCGCTTATCGTCTGTCCCACTAGCCTCATCGAAAACTGGGCCGAGGAGGCGGCGCGGTTCACGCCGTCGCTGCGGGTGCGCATCGTCGCCGGGGCGGGACGGCACGAGGTGTGGGACCGGCTGGACGAGGCGGACCTCCTGATCACCTCGTACGCGCTGCTGCGCCGCGACCTCGAGCGCTGGCGGCCCGTTCGTTTCGCGGTGGTCGTCCTCGACGAGGCCCAACACATCAAAAACCGGTCCACGAAAAACGCGATCGCGGCCAAGGGGCTGCAGGCCGTCCACCGGCTCGTCCTCACCGGCACGCCAATGGAAAACTCCGTTGGCGATCTGTGGTCCATCATGGACTTTTTGATGCCGGGCTACCTGGGCCCGGCGGAGGCCTTCCGGCAGCGGTACGAGCAGCCGATCGCCCAGGGGGGCGACGCCGGCGAGGCCGCGCTCGTTCGCCTGCGGCGGAAGCTGCGCCCGTTTCTGCTGCGCCGCCTGAAGCGGGACGTGGCCCGCGACCTGCCGCCCAAGATCGAGCGCACCGCCTGGTGCACCCTCACGCCTGACCAGATCCACATCTACCGGGAGATCCATGACGCCTCCCGCCGGCGCATCCGCGATCTGGTCGCGGAACGGGGGTTCGACGCCGCACGCATGGAGATCCTCCGGACCCTTCTGAGGTTGCGGCAGGTCTGCTGCCACCTCGACCTGTTGCGCCTGCCGGACGCCCGATTCGAGGCGCCGTCGGCCAAGATGGACCTCCTGTTCGAACTGCTCGACGAGGCGGTCGATGGCGGCCATCGGGCGCTGATCTTCAGCCAGTTCGTCTCGATGCTTTCGATCCTCCGCGCGGAACTCGACCGGCGCGGCTTGCGCTACGCCTACCTCGACGGGGCCACCCAGGACCGTCTCGAAGTCACGCGACGATTCAATTCGGACCGTGGCATTCCCGTCTTCCTGATCAGCCTCAAGGCCGGCGGTACGGGCCTCAACCTCGTCGGCGCCGACACGGTGATCCTCTACGACCCCTGGTGGAATCCGGCGGTCGAGAATCAGGCGATCGATCGAACCTATCGGATCGGCCAGGTCCGCACCGTTTACAGCGTGCGGCTGATCGCCCGCGGCACCGTGGAGGAGCGCGTCGTGGCGCTGCAGGAGCGCAAGCGGCGTCAGATCGAGGCGGCCGTCCAGGCCGGTGGGGCGGCGATCGAGCGGATGAGCTGGGAGGATGTACGAGAAATCCTCGAACTCTGAGGAAGGTCCGGTCAGCGGCGCTTCGCGGGCGACTCGGGCACCATCGGGACGAACCGCACCGGCAGCTCGTCCTCCGTCATCGTGCGTCCACCCTCCTTGCGCAGCGTGACGAGCCGCTGGGTGTCGCCGATGGGGCCCACCGGGATCACGATGCGACCGCCCTCGCGCAGTTGCTCCAGCAGCCGAGGCGGCACCGCCTCGGGCGCGCAGGTGACGATGATCCCGTCGAACGGCGCCTCCTCCGGCCAGCCCTGATAACCGTCGCCGCAGCGCACCTGCACGTCCCCAAATCCCTCCGCCGCCAGCGCGCGCCGCGCGTGGGCCGCCAGTTCCGGGATGATCTCGATCGTGAACACCTTCGCGCCCAGCGCCGCGAGCACCGCCGCCTGGTAGCCGGAACCGGTGCCGATCTCCAGCACCTTCATGCCGGCGGTGACTCGCAGCCGGTCCGTCATGTACGCGACGATGAACGGCTGGGAGATCGTTTGCCCGTGGCCGATGGGAAGCGGATGGTCGCCGTACGCGTGGCGGGTGCTCTGTCCAAACGGGATGAAGGCATGCCGACGGACGCGTTCCATCGCCCTCAGCACGACCTCGTTGGTCACGCCATGCGCACGGATGTCGCGCACCATCCGCGCCCGTTCCTCCGCGCGGTCCTCCGCGGCGTCCGCCTCTCCCCCCGCGACCTCGCCCAGGTGGCCCAACGCCGTCATGATGGCCAGCCAATAGCCTGCCCTCATGGCCAACACAAGTCTGCCCTCGTCCGAGTCCGCGTCAAGTTCCGCGACGCGACCGGTCGACCGCGAAGCCGTTTCCGACGCATACCGCAGAACTGGGGTCATTCGCCGCCGTCGGCTACGGCCTCCACGACGGGGGGGCCGTGGATAACGCCGCGGTGGCGGAGACCCGCCGTTAGACCCTGGTCTCGGGGCGTCCAGGCGTTGGACAACCCGCCTACGGCGGCCGGCCGGCGACGCGCCTGCCAGCGACTGGGCCGAGCCCACGGTCGGATGGTTGCGCTGGCGCCGGAATGTGCCACACTGCGCCCATGACCACGCGCATCTGGATCGCCGTGGGACTGGCCGCCGCTTTCGCCGCGGGGGCGGGGGACGAGGTGGCCGACGCCGCCCGACTGGAACGATGGTGGCGTTCGGTCGCCACGCCCCACCTCCGGTTCGGCACCCGGGATTTCTATGCCTTCGCCCTGGAGGCCGTCGCGGCGGGCGTGCCTGCCGAGCGGATCGACACCGCCCTCCGTCACGGCGCGGCGAAACAGGATCGCGATCCTGCCAGCAAGACCTTCGGAAACTTCGCCGGGTACTGGGAAGATGCCCGCCCCGACGATCGCAACTGCGTCGAGTTCTCGATGCAGCGCGCCTCGCTGATCGCGCTCCTCTTTCGCGACCGCCTCTCGCCTGCCGCCCACCATCTGCCGGACGAAACCTTTCCGGAAACCATGGACAAGGCGCTCGGGGTCCTGTTTTCCGGCACGAACCGGCCCTCGTTCCTGATTGACGCCCGCGCGGATCCGTACGGCCAGATGCGTCATCCGACTGGCGGAGGTCACCTGAAGGCCCACCACGTCTACCCGTTCCTGGCCAGCCTACAGAACGGACCGGATGCGCTCCGCGCCGCGGCCGCGCAGGCGGGCGGCGAGGCATTCCGCGATGAGCCCGTCTTCCTCCGCGACGGCGAAGCCGCTGCGGCAGTCCGGTTCTTGCTCGGGACGACAGCTCCTGGGGAGCCGCCCACGGTCGAAATCGTCGACGACGGCCGGAAGTGGATGGCTGACCTCCGTGCACTCGCGACGTCCGCCGGTCGGGCGGACTGGGATCGTCCTTCATGTCCGCGTGGCCGAGGGCATGGACGGGGCCGGTTTCGAGGCGTTTCGCGCGGCGTTCTGCACCGCGGCGGCGGTCGCGCGGCTTGACGGGACCGGTTGACGGCCGCAGTCGACGCCGGACGCGCGACGCTGCGCCTGGAAATGGACGTAAAGGAGTCCCGGAGGGTGGTTTGGGGGGGCGGATCCCGGCGCGGGCCATGCGCTGATCCGGGTCGACGGGGAGGAACTCGGCCGGCCGCTCCTGGAACGCGCCTTGTCGGCAGCCAAGGATTGACTTGCTACGGAGGCGGGATACAATTCCGGTGCCGTCGACGGCCCGACGAGCGGCCCGCGGCTGTGTGTTTCGGTTCCGGTGTAGCGCAGCGGTAGCGCAGGTGACTGTTAATCACTTGGTCGTAGGTTCGAATCCTACCACCGGAGCCATCGTTATCGGGGCTCGGGCACGCCCCTCACCTAAGATCGTCACGAACGATGAAGCCTGCGCTCGCCCGCGGATTTAAACTTGGCCTACGTTGGTAAGCGGTCTCCCGCAGGCGAGGAAAGAGCGGACTAGGGCACGATCGGACGGCTGCGGGGCGAACACGGTCCACGAGCGGCGCTCTTACCCCATGCCCCGCGTGGTCATGAAGGCAGCAAACAGGCTGGGGCCGGTAGGGAACCTTCAGCAGTTTCGAGAAGTGTTGCGTTCGGAAGGCGCGCGGCCTGTCTGAAGACTGGCTGAAGAGGAGCCGGATTTCTCCGATGTGCAGGAAATGAACGAGAGCGCGGTAAACGTTCAGCTAACCGTATGCGTTGTTCAGAAAAGTCCGGGTTACTGCGGCGGACAGGGAGGCGTTCGAAAAACATGGGCCCAAAAGGGCGAAAAGTTCTTGCGAAAGCAGCGACCGAGGAAGCCGGCTGCTCGGACCGGGACACCAGCGACGGGCAAAGGTCGATCGTTCTTCGCCGGCGGAGCGCCGGTGAGGTAGTGTCGACTTGGCGCCAGATTGTGGATGTACCGGTCGCTTGCCGGAATTCGTGGTTCCGCCGCTCTGTCGGCGCAAAAGCAGCGGCCCATCGCATCGGCATGGCTTTGCATCTTTGGCGGCGAAGCGCCTGAGCCACAGTTGGACCCACCGCGTATCCATCGGGGCCGCCTAGTGCCAACGCCTTGAGCTCTCCGCCGTCAGCAGTTCAAGGCGCAGGGTCGGCTTGCGAAGAGGCCGCGGACCCGCGGGACCGACGCAGCCAGGCCTCGTACATGGCGTCGGCGCGATAGCTAGATCGCACCCATGGGCCCGATTCGCAGGCGGCAAAGCCGCGGCTCAACGCCTCCTCCCTCAGCTCGGCAAATTCTTCGGGTGTGTAGTAACGTTGCACCGGCAGTTGCCCGCGCGTGGGCTGCAGATACTGGCAGATCGTCAGCAGGTCCACCCCCGCCGCGCGCAAATCGTCCATCGCCTGCACGATCTCGTGCCGCTCTTCGCCGAACCCGAGCAGTATGGCGGATTTGATAGCCGAATGCGGGGCCATCTCCCTTGCCATGCGCAAAACGCCGAGCGACCGGTCATAATCGGCGGTGCGTCGGACGAAGCGCGAAAGACGCCGAACCGTTTCGATGTTGTGCCCATAGACTTCAGGCGCGGCGCCGGCGAGCGTGGCCACCGAGTCCGGGCGCCCTCGGAAATCGGAGGCCAGTATCTCCACCCGGCAACCCGGCACATGTCGTCGGATAGCCCGCACCGCCTCGGCCATGATGGCCGCCCCCCCATCGTGCAGATCATCGCGAGCGGTCATGGTGATCACGGCGTACCGGAGCCCCAAATCCGCCACCGCCCGCGCGACGCGCTCAGGCTCCTCCGCGTCCACAGGGAGTGGGCGTCCCTTGGTCACCGAGCAAAACCGGCAGTTGCGGGTGCATATGCTGCCCAGCAACATGAAGGTGGCCGTGCGATGTGTTCCCCAACACTCGTGCCGGTTGGGACATCGCGCCTCTTCACAGACGGTGTTAAGGGCGTGCCGGCGCACGATCCGCCGGACTTCGCTGTTGCCATGGACGAGGGGTTTTCGCAGCCAGGCGGGTTTGGGCCCGGCGGGGCGCGGCACGACGGTATCAGTCAAGTCGAAAAAAGCTCATGGGGCAACGTACGACCATCTTCGGAATCTTCAAATATGCGCCGTTCAGCCACGAAGGCCGGGCGGATCCGGTACGTGACGAACATGTGCCTTCCCCGCCAATCGGCAAACACGGCGGGAAGGGATTGTTGCTTGGTATGGTGGTCAGGGTTTCGTGCGTTATGCACCGAAAGAGGACCGCCCATGAATACGATCCGCCGGCGGTTCTCCTTTTCCAATCCCTTTAGCCGCCGGGGATCGGTGATCTCCATCCCGCCGTACTTCGCCTTCCAAAGGTTCCCACCGCGAGCCCGTACTTCCGAAGCAGGTCCGCAGCGGTAACCCTGCTTCTGCCTCTTTCAATATCCCGGTGACCAGCCGACGCGATCCGGACTGGGCGGCGCCGAGAAGTCGGACGAGTCAGCCCATCACCAGCGAGCCGACGCGATCCGCCGAGGCCGGCACGGCGAATGTTGTTCTGGGGTACACGTGTCAGTCGATCATTAGCGAGCCGACGCGATCCGCATCATGCCGCACCCAAATGCATTTCTGGACAACCCAGTGTCAGTCGATCATTAGCGAGCCGACGCGATCCGCGCCATCCACGCCGCCAGCGTAGTCCAGCAGATCGTCGTGTCAGTCGATCATTAGCGAGCCGACGCGATCCGCCACCGCCGATGGCCGCAGATACTGGCTCCTTCCGGTGTCAGTCGATCATTAGC
>CAKZPT010000045.1 GCA_937139365.1 uncultured bacterium
GCGCCATGAACCTGCGGTCATGGGTGCGGTGTGCGGCAGCCTTCGTCGCGGTGGCTATCGCTATGGGCTGCGAGAAGAAGGACTACGACCACACCCCGCCGCCGGGTAAGGGCAGCGTTGTCCTCGACAACTTCACCGGCGACGAGATCAACGTGTTTGTGGACGGCAAGCCTGCCGGGCGTTTGGACAATTACGACGATTGGACGCTCGACCTCTTCCCCGGCTTGCACCGGCTGGTCCTCGATCAACACCACGGTCCGCGGTACGCGGCCTGGGAGGTCGATGTGCTGGACGGCCATCTCACCGTCATTCGCATCCGCGTTGCCTCGGGGGACTGGCGCGGGTACGACGGCGAATTCTCCGTCCGGTCGCCCTGACCTCCCGCGCGGCGTACCGACGGCGGCCGACGAGGCGCGGTCCCCTGGCGGCCTCCAGCCAGCTTTCCCCGGCGGGCCGCTTACTACGGTCGGCGGGATGAGGCGGCGCGGTTCTTCGTGGATTTCCTCGTCGAGGACCGCTTGACCGGCTGGTGGATCAGCGGCCCGTCGAACTCGCCGGAACAGGGCGGGTTGGTCATGGGGCCGACGATGGATCACCAGATCGTTCGATCGCTCCTGCGGGCGGTCGTCGAGGCCGGCCGGACGCTGGGGGAGGATGCCGGCCTCGTCGCCGAGGCAGAGCGTCGGCTCCCGCGCCTCGCGCCGAACCTCGTGGGCCGCCACGGCCAGTTGCAGGAGTGGCTCGAGGACAAGGACGACCCCCGCAACCAGCACCGGCACCTGTCTCACCTCTGGGGCGTCTACCCCGGCGACGACATCACGTGGCTGGAGACCCACCTCTGGGCGGCCGCGCAACGCGTGCTTGTCTTCCGCGGCGATGCGGCGACCGGATGGTCCTTGGGCTGGAAGATCAACCTCTGGGCCCGGTTCCTCGACGGCGACCACGCGATGATCGTCGTGCGCAACCTGCTCGAGCCCGCCGGCCGCGGCAAGGGGGGCCTCTATCCCAACCTGTTCGACGCGCACCCGCCGTTTCAGATCGACGGCAACTTCTGCTTCACCCCGGGCATCGCGGAGATGCTGTTGCAGAGCCATGTGCGGATGGGGCGTCTGGAGGTGGCGCGGCCCGATGCCTCGCCGACGTCGCCGGTGAAGGGACCGTTCCCGATCCACCTGCTGCCGGCGTTGCCTTCCGAGTGGCCAGACGGTGAGGTGGAAGGGCTGCGGGCGCGCGGCGGCGTGGCGGCCGGGATCCGTTGGCGCGGGGGGCGGCTTGAGCGCGCCGTGTTACGCAGTGATCGCGACGGGGAATTCGGCGTCCGCTGCGGCGGTCGCCTCGTGCGGCTGCGGCCGGGGGGGCCGGTGACGCTCGACGGCGATCTCCGGCCGGCGGCCGACGCCGCGCGTTGAAGGGCCCACCGGTCAGTCCCACCAGCGGGCGCGGCGCATCACAAGGAACAGGATCGTGGCGATGCCGACGGTCATCGCCCAGAACGCCGCGTAGCCGTACCGCCAGCCGAGCTCCGGCATGTGCTCGAAATTCATGCCGTAGACGCCGCACAGAAAAGTCAACGGTAGGAAAATCGAGCTCAGCACCGTCAGGCGCGTAACGACACGGTTGGTCCGGTGGCTGACCATACCCAGGTAGAGGTTGAGGGTGTCGTGCAACCGCTGGCGCGCGCCGTCGATGTCGCCCGCGAGCCGGCCGGCCGAGTCCGCCAGCCGGGCCACGAACGGCTGCGTCGTCTCGGGAATGAACGGCGTGCGCCGAGTCGCGATCTCGTGCAGCGCCTCGCGGTCGTCCAGCAGAATCGCGCGCAGGGTGCCCAGCCGGGCCGTGAGCCGGGCGACGTCCTGAAAGATGTCGTCCGACGCGTTGTCGAACAGCCTCGACTGCGCCGACTCGACCGCGCGAACGACGTCCCGGACCTGTCGCCGAAGGCCGTCGAGCAGGTGGTCGCCAAGTTCAAAGAAGAGAAAGCCCAGCGATCGGCCATACGCGTGAAAGTCCGCTGCGTAGGCGCGACGGACGCGCTCGATGCAGGCCGATCCGGCGGGGTGGACCGAAAGCAGCCAGCCCTCGCCGGCGACCAGGTCGATCGGTTGCGCGGCCACGACACTCGCCGTGACGACCGGTTCGATCAGCGCGACGGCCACGGCTCCGTCGTGGGCCTCGAATCCCTCACGGTCAACGTCGCCGGCCAGGCGCGTGCGGATCACGTCGGAAAACCCCAGCGCGGTCTGCATTTCGTGCAGCTCGGCCGGCGACGGCGCCTCGGCATCGATCCAGCATGCGCGGCCCGAGGCGCGTGCGGCGGGCACATCGGCGAGGGAAATCTCGCGCTCGAGCCGGCCTGTGAAGTCGAACCCCACAACTTGGATCACGTCGCGTCTCCCCGCCCCTCTCCCTCCGGCGACGACCTCACGCCGGCAGGCCGTCGAGGGCGACGAGGCACATCTGCCGCCCGTTGCCGCCGTGCGGCGAGTCCACGCACGCCCACCGGCCGTCGGGGCTGCCGCGCGGGTGCAGGTCGCAACGCCATTCGCCGACGTACTCCGGCGGCGAACGCAGCCGGGCCAGCACGAACCGGCGGCGCGTCGGGGGGTGCGTCACATAGAGCGTTTGCCGCCGATGTTCCCGGTCCGAATAGGTGTCGCACAGGATCCACCCGGTTCCGCGGCCGGCCAGAGTGGTTGATCCAGTGTTGGGCTCTGTCGCCGTAGCCGCCGGGCGGCGGATCGAACTCCGCGACCTGCCGGAAGGACAGCAGCAGCCACGTCCGGTCCGTGTCGAGATCCGTTCTCCAGATGCCTGTCTCGTCGGGGGCGGCGACCGTCGCGAAGGGGTCCGGCACGCCAACGTACCTGTACCCCGGCCGGGTGTCGTTGAGTCGGCGAAAATCCGGCGCGACGGCCCAGCGGCCGTCGGGGCTGATCGCGTAGATCGGCGCGCCGACGGTGCGCTCGGCGCCGGTGCGCACGTTCCGAACGCGGGCGACGAGTCGGCCGCCCTCCCGGTCGTTCCAGATGGCTTCGTGGGGATGGCCCGGCCGCCATTGGAGCATGCACCCTTGTTGCCAGTTCCACGCCTGGGAGCGCCCGAACTCCGTCCACCGATCTCCGTCGGCGAGGTCCACGTACCCAATCCGGATCACGTCGTCGGCGGTCGGCGAGCGGTGTTCGAAGTCCACCTCGTTGCCCAACACCAGCCGTCCGTCGGCGGTGAACTGCTCGTAGTGGCCAAACCAGGGGAATCGGGGACCGCGCGTAATGGCGCGGACCGGGGCGGCGATTTCGACCTCTTCCGTCCCGTCGGCCCCCACCGCCGCGGCCAGCGGGGCGGCGCACAGATGTGCGAGAAAGCGGCGTCGGGATGGCCTCATGAGCGCCATTCAAGCATGTCCCCTGCGACGGGAGCAACCGCCGGGACGGGGAATGAACGCGCCGTTTGCGGTAAACACCTGTCGGCGATGGTTCGTTTGCCGACCCGACGCAATGCGGCTCGAGATTGGGGCACGGAACGATTCTGTCTGGCGCTCGGCCGGTCGGGTGCGGTCATGGCCTGCGGATCGTTGGCGACGAGGGGCTGCCGGACGACGAGGCGTACTTCATCGGCCGGGTGGTGCCGGCGCTGGATCCGGAGCGATGCCCGGTGTCGGAATGCGGCATCGAGGTCCGAGGCCGGAGATTCTTGACGCGGTGCCCTTTCCTCCGCTAGAAAGACGGACGTGGGGCGCTTAGCTTAGTGGGAGAGCGCCTGCTTCACACGCAGGAGGTCAGAGGTTCAAATCCTCTAGCGCCCACCACGCGCCCTGTGCGGGTGCGGCGGTTTCCCGGTTGGCCTACGATGACGCATGGCGTGTAGGGCGCCGCGCCTCGGGGATCGGCGCCGGCGCATCGGCGATCCGTCCTGCCCTGACGTCCCTGGGCGATGCGGTAACCTGGACGGATGGTCTTGGACACGCGGGTCAATGGCCCGCACGGCTCGAGCTTGGTCGAGCGGCGGGCGGCCTCATCGCCACCATACATCAGGTCTGGTTCCCAACGTAAAAGCCGGGATTACCTCGATGGCCAGGACGGGCCACCGTGGCGGTTGGCGCGGGAACGGCAGGTCGATAGGATTCTCGGTGATGTCCCGGCTGAACCAGGAAACTGCGGCCGCGGGGCCGGCGGGGTCGGAGGGCCTCGGCCGGCTGATGAGCCTGTCCACGGGCTACTGGGCATCGGCGGCGCTGATCGCCTCGGTGGAGCTTGGCCTCTGGGAGGCGCTCGCCGCCGGGCATTCGAGCGTCGAGGATCTGGCCGCGGCCTGCCGCTGCGACGAGGCGCATCTGGCCGACCTGCTGGACGCCCTCGTTGCGCTGGGGCTGGTCGAACGGTCCGGCGCGGATTTTCGGCCGGCGGCCGATGTGGCGCCTTTGCTCGATCCGCGGTCGCCGCGAAGCCTGCTGGGGGCCCTGCGTTTGAACGCCGACCTGTATCCGGTTTGGGCTCGCCTTGCGGAGACCATCCGATGTGGCCGGCCAGTTTTCGCCGGCTCGCACCTTGGGCTGGATCCGGCCCGTACGCGCCGGTTCGTGCTTGCGATGGAAAGCCGCGCGCGTGCGATGGGGGACCTGATGCTGGCGGCCGTGGACGTGGCGGCGGCGCGGCGGCTGCTCGATGTCGGTGCCGGCTCGGGCGCGCTGAGCCGGACGCTGGCGGAACGCCATCCCACGCTGCGCGTGACGCAGTTCGACCTGCCGCCCGTACTTGCGATCGCCCGGGAGCTGGCGGCGGCCTCCCCCGCCGCGGGACGCATTGAGTTTGTGGAGGGGGACTACCGCAACGCGACGGAGTTCGGCGGTCCCTACGACGCGATTCTCTACTGCGGCGCGTTGCACCAAGAAAGCCCTTCGAGCGCGGAAGACCTGTGCCGGCGGTTGCGGGTATGCACGGCGACGGGCGGCCGCCTGTACGTCGTGGATCTGATGCGCCAGCCCGGAGGCGGCGGGCCGGCGATGGCGTGCCTGTTCTCCCTCAACATGCGGCTGACCAGCCCGATGGGGCGGGTGTACGCGGCGGACGAGGTGGAGGCCCTCGTCGCCCGGGCCGGCTGGCGGGTCCGGACCTCCGTGGCGGCGCCGTCATCGCCTTACCGCGCGATCGTCGCCGAACTGGGTGACGGCGGGGGCTGAAGCGGCCCGTGCCTGCGGACATCAGTACGTGGCCAGCCGGAGAAGAGAAGGCGGCTCTTCGCCCGCGTCCGATGCCGCCCTGCCATCGCAACTGGGTGGCGGTGGTCTTCCTTACGGCGCTGGCTGCCTACGTGGCGACGGCATGCTACGGCCTGTTCCCCGGCGAACCCACGGACCTGCTGGCCTCGGCGGGCGGCATGGGCTCTCCTCTGCCGACCCTGCTGTATCCAATCTGGGAGGGGATGATCGCCGCCGCGCGTCGGCTGGGCGCCGGCGCGCGGGCGTTGAACTTGATTCACGCGCTCCTCGGAGCGGTGTCGGCCGCGTTGGTGTTCCATTTGGCCGTACTGTACCGGACCGCCGCGGAGTCGGACCGGCCGCGCTGGCGCGCCTCGTTCCTCGCGCATCTTCCCGCACTGGCGGCGACCTTGCTGTTCGCCGGTTCGTTCCCGGCCTGGTTTGTCGCAACTCGCGCGCACCCATTCCACGTGGGCGGCCTTATCGCGCTGACCGGCCTGGTGGGGCTGATGCACTACGGCCGCACCGGCGCCCCGTCGCGGCTGCTGGGCGCGGCCGCGGCCCTTGGCCTGGCCTGCGCGGAGTCGCCGAGCATGTGGTTCGTCGTGCCGGCGATCGGCGCGTGGGCTCTCCTGTTGACGGTCCGGCATCGTCACCTGGTGCTGCCTTCGATGCCGGATGAGCAACGCGGACACTTGGTCCTGCGCTATCCCCTGCTGGCGCTGGCGGTCTGGGCGTCGGCCGCCGCCGCGGTTTGGGCGGTCCGCGCGGCGCTCTTCCTGCACGAGCCGGCGGCGGAGTGGGCCGACGTGCACGGATTCGGTGGTGCGGCTCTGGAAGTGGTGCGCGCGCAATGGCGGGCCGTCCGCCGTCTGGTGCCGCCGCTGGGTTGGATGCTGCTGGCGCTCTGCGTCGGCCTGCCGGCCGTGTTGACGATGGCCGCCGCGGCGGGGGAGCGCCCCCGGTGCCGCGGGCCGGCCCTGGCCAGCTACGCCCTCGTCACGCTCATACTCGCCGCGGCCGCGTGGGACGTCCCGATCGCGCCCTGGCCTGCCTTCGCCGCCGCCCCGCTGCTGGTGTGGCCCTATGTCGTGTTCGCGTTGACCGCTGCGGCATCGCTGGCGGCCCTGCTCCGGCTGCTGTTGCGCGACCTCGACCGGGCTGACCTGCCCGGCGGACGTATCGAACTGACGCCCCCGCGCCGGCGCGCCGCCGCCATGGCCCTCGCGACCATGGCCGCCGTCGCGTTCGGCTCCGCCGCAGTGCGGCACGGTTTCCAGATCGGCGCATGCCGGTCGGAGCCATTCGACGAGTTTGCCGAGGGGGCCCTCGCGGAATCGTATGGCCGCGACGTGCTCGTCACCGCATCGCCGCTGGCGCCGATCGTTGCGGTCGCGGCGCGCGTGCGCCGCCCAGAGCTTCACGTTCTCGAGGTCCAGCACGGCAACAACCCCGTTCACATGCGCTACGTGGCCGAAGTCTTCGCCGACGTTCCCCGTCTCCGCGGCCTGGCCACGGCGGGGCTGGACGCGGTGCTGATGGAATGGTTCGCGCGCGATCCGTCGGCCGCGCGGCGCGCTGCGGTCGTCGACCTGCCCGACCTTTGGCGATTGGCCGGGAAGCCGCCGACGGTCGGCCAATGGGTGTATCTGGGACACACGGGCGGCGAACGCGACGACCTGGACCGGCGATGGGAGGGGTTCGCCGCGTGGACGGCCCGTGTCGCGCGCGTTCGCGCCGCTACCATGGCGATGCCTCCGCCGTTTCGCCACTACGGCGAATGGCTGATCGCCCACGCGGAGCGGATGATGAACGACTTTGGCGTGGAGTTGGAAGAACATGGTCGGGTACGGGAGGCCCTTGCGGTGTACCGGGCCGTTGTCGCGGCCAACTCGAACCAGTTCAGCGCGGCGCACAACCTGGCGCGGCTGGCGCGCGAGTTGGCGGAGCCCGACGCGGAGGCCCTCCAAGAGGACCTCCGAGAATGGCTGCGGCGGCGCGGTCCGCGCGTCGACCCCGCCGCACTGGCGCGCCTCCACGGCCGGGTCCGGTCGCCCTCGTTGGATGTGGTCCACGGCGTGCGGGCGGCGCAGGCGGGATTGCTCGAGGCTGCTCTGGTCGAGGTGGGCGCCGCGGCCACGAAATCGGACGATCCAGCCGTCCGCTTGGCGCTGGCGGCACTGCTTGAGGGAATGGGGGACCGTGCCGCCGGCCGCCGGGAGCTGGAACGGCTGCTGGAGAACCACTCCGGCGACCCGGACCTCCTCGTGGGCCTCGCCCTTCTGGCGCTGCCCGACGACGACGCGGCGGCGGAGCGTGCGATCGAGCGGCTGCGCCAGATGCCCGAAGCGGACGTTGGGCCACGCCGGGTTGTCCTTGAGGCGCTGCTCGCCGCCCGACGCGGCGACCTGACGAGGGCGGAGGAAATGCTCACGCGCGCGCAGGTCGAGCATGCGGACGACATCGCCGTCCGTCTGACGGCGGCCTGGGTGGCCTGGCGCAGGGGCGACCGCGAGGCGGTACGGCGGGCCGCCGCGGCGCTGCGCACGGCCGGCCGGCCAGCGCCGCTGGCGGAGTTGCTTGTGGCCCTGGTGGCGCTGGACGAGGGCCGCGCCCGCGAAGGGCGGGCGAAGCTGGAGGAGATCGTCTCGCTCCATCCCTCGTACGCGCCGGCCTGGGAGGCGCTGCTGGCGCTCGATTACGCGGAACGCCGCGCCGACCTGGGCCGGGAACACACCCGTCGGTTGCTGCGGCTGCGGCCCTCACACCCGAGGGCAAACCATTTCTGGGCCAGCTTTTACGCGATGGAGGAAAAATGGGCGGAGGCCGAGGCAGCGCTCCGCGTGGCGTTGGCGGGCCTGCCCGACGACCCGGCCGTGCTGAACGACTTGGCGTGGGCCATCGTGAAGCAGGGGCGCGCCGCGGAGGCCCTGCCGCTGGCGCGGCGCGCGGCCGAACTGGAGCCGGAATCCCCCGAGACTCTCGACACCCTGGGCCTGGCGCTGCTTGAATCCGGCGACCCGGACGCCGCCGAAGCCGTGCTGCTGCGCGCGGCCGGCCGGGCGCCGGATCATCCCGGCATCCGCGCGCACCTCGATCAGGCCCGGGCCCGCCGGCGCGGTGGCGAGCCGTCGTCCTCGCCGCCGGCCAGCCGCACGGCGCCGAGGCCGTAGCGGCGGTTCAACTCGTCCATCGCCCGGCTCACCAACTCCCGCCGCCGCCGCTCGCCGGTCGCGCTCTCCAGTAGGTCCGCCGAAGGGGGCTGACGGGTGAGCCCTGCCGCCCCGAACCCGATCAACCGAACGGGCTGTCGCATCGGCTCCGCGCACCAGAGGGCGCGGGCGTGCTCGCGTAGAGAAAAATCGTCGCAGAGCGGCGGCCAGACGGTCCGCTGACGGGTGACGGTTCGGAAGGGCGCCCACCGCACCTTCAGACGCAGCACGCCGGCGTACCAGCCGCCTTCGCGGAGCCGGCGGCCGACGTCCGCGGCCAGCTCAAGCAACCGTGCCTCAACCGCCGCACGCGACGCGCAGTCCGTCTCGAAGGTGTGCTCCCTGGAGATGGACCGCTCCTCCTCCGGTCCGCCAACCGGCCGATCGTCCCGCCCCTCGGCCAGCGCGAACAGCCACTCGGCGGTCGGTCGGCCGAGCAGCGGCATCAAGCCGGCGACGCCAGCGCGCTGTACGTCGCCGATCGTCCGCACGCCGGCCGCCACCAGTCTCCGTTCAGTGACCTGGCCAACGCCCCAGAGCCGTCCGACGGGCAGGGGCGCGAGAAATTCGCGAACGGCGGCCGGGTCCGGCGGCACCACGACCCGCCCGCCGGGTTTGTGCAGGTCGCTGGCGATTTTCGCGAGAAACCGATTCGACGCCACGCCGATCGAGGCCGACAGCCCGAGTTCCTCCCGGATCGCCGTCTGAATCCGCCGCGCCAGCGCCTCGCCGTCGCCCCACAGCCGTTCGGTGCCCGTCGCGTCAAGGACGGCCTCGTCGATCGAGACCGGCTCGACCACCGGCGTGAAACGGCGAAGGATCCCCCGAACGCGTTCGGACATCTCTGCATAGCGGGCCATCCGCGGCCGGACGAAGACGGCCTGAGGGCAGCGGCGGCCGGCCTCGCGCGACGGCATGGCCGATCGAACCCCGAAGGCGCGGGCCTCGTAGGAGGCCGCCGCCACCACGCCGCGCCGGTCCGGCGCGGCGCCGACGATCACCGGACGGCCGCGCCATTCGGGGTGATCGAGCTGTTCGATGGACGCGAAGAAGGCGTCCATATCCACGTGCAAGATGGTGCGGGCCGGCGGCGCCACCGGGCGAACCCCCCGGAGGGGCAGCTCAGGCGTCGTCGCGGTGCACGGCGACGATCACGCAGCCGCCGGACTTCTCGTCCCGGCGCAGCGTGAACAGCCCGCACGCCTGCCCCTCCTCGAGCATCTGGTTAAAGGACTTGAATCCGTACGCGCTCTCGCTGAAATCGGGCTGGCGGCGTTTCAGGGTCTGTTTGACCATCGAGCCCCACACCTGCTCCCGCCCCGATCGCTCGGCCAGCAGCTCCGCGGCCACGCCCGCCACCAGCTCCAGACCCCGCGTCCGCTCGGTGCCGTCGCCGGCCGGCGGCTCCGTCGCCGCGGTCCGGTTCCGCCGCGCGCGCGACGGCGTCGCTGGGGCCCGTTTCCGCCCGCGAATCAGGTCGTCGTAGAAGAGGAACTCGTCGCAGTTGGCCACCAGCAGCTCGGAGGTGGAGTTCTTCACGCCGACGCCGATGACGGTCTTGTTGTTTTCCCGCAGCTTGCTGACCAGCGGCGAAAAATCCGAATCCCCGCTGACGATGACGAACGTCGTCACGTGCGGCTTGGTGTAGCAGAGGTCAAGCGCATCCACGACCAGCCGGATGTCGGCGCTGTTCTTGCCCGACTGTCGCAGATGGGGGATGTCGATCAGTTCGAAGGCGGCCTCGTGCATGGCGGCCTTGAAGGCGCGGTAACGGCTCCAATCGCAGTACGCCTTCTTGACCAGGATGCTGCCCTTGAGAAGGAGTTTTTCGAGAACGGGGCGGATGTCGAAATCCTCGTAGTCGGCGTCGCGCACTCCGAGGGCGATGTTCTCAAAGTCGCAGAACACGGCCATGCTTCCGAACCGGTTCTCGTCGCTCATTGCGCGGTCCTCCGGCGCGGAGTGTATCCGATCCGGCCGCGGCCACAACCGGGCGGCGAATCAGCGGCGAGGCGCGTCCACGTAGGCCTCGATCCGACGACGGCCGGAGGCGACCCGGATCACCGGTTCGAGGCCGGCGGGGGAAGGCAGGTCGTCGCGAAGGGCGGACAGGATCACGACGTCGCCCGGGCGCGATTCCGCGAAGGCCTGGGCCGCCGTCGGCGCGGTGGTCACGGGCCGTCCGAAGTAGAACTCCAGGCTGGCGGCGCGATCGCCGACGACGCGCACGTGCGGCGCGGAGATCACGCCCGCGCGCTCCGCCGCCTCGGCAAACCTCGGGATCAGGAGGTCCTCGCCGGCGACCTGCGGAGCCAGCGGTCCGGCGGCGGCCAGGGCGACCACGCCGAGGCCGGCGACGGTCGGCCAACGGGGAAACCAGCCGGCGGCGAAACGGGAGCGGCCGAGCAGCCCGCAGACGGCGGCGGCCAGGCCCCACCACGCGGCGGCCGGCGAGAATTCCGGCCGACGCAGCCATGTCGCGCACGCCAGCGCCAGCCCCCCTGCGAGCAGGACGAAGCCCGGGATCGCGTCGAGGTTGCCGGGCCACCGGGAGGTCCGCCGCAGGGCCCGGTCCGCCCACGCGCCGACGCAGAGGGCCGACGGCGCCAGCAGTAGCGTGCAGTAGTGGATCTGCTTGTTTGCCGTCGCCGTCAGCATCAGAAATCCGGCGCCCAGCCATACGGCGAGAAAGGCCGCCCGTCGATGCCGGCGGAGGCGCCGGCCGAGGTCCGCTACGGCGGGCACAAGCGCGGGACTCCACGGGGCGAGCGCTCCCGGCAGCGCATACAGGTAGTAGAACCACGGACGGAGGTGCGTCGGCCGGTCGAACAGCGCCCGCCACTCCGAGGCGACAGCCGAGGTCGCGGCCGCCTCCACCGCGTCGGCGGAAAACGCGTAGGCGTACCACGGTGCCGCGACGGCCAGACACGCCGCCGCGCCCACCCCAGCCCAGCGAAAGGCGTCGCGGCGAGGCGACCGCACCAGAAACGCGCCGCCGGCGGCCACCAACGCCGCGAGGACCGCCGGCGCGGGACTTTTGGACAACGCGCCGAGGCCTGCGGCCACGCCCGCCGACGACCACGCCCAGGCGGGATGGCAACGGCCCACCAGCGCCGACCATACGCCGAGGACCGCCAAAGCCGACCACAGCGACTGGGCCATGTCCGTTTCGCTGCGCGGGGCGAAACGCAAGAAGAGGTAGGAGGCCGCCGTGACGGCCATCGCGGACCAAGCGGCGCGACGGCCGACCAGACGGCGGCCGCCGAGGTACACGGCGGCCAGCAGCGCCCACGCGGACGCCAGGCCGCCGAGCCGAGCGACGAACGCGCTGCGCGGGGCGCTGAACACGCGACCGGCGGCGGCCGTCACCCAGTAGAGCAGCGGGGGTTTTTGGAATCGTAGGCGGCCGCGGTAGGTCGGCGTCAGCCACGAGCCGCCGCTGGCCATCGCGCGGGCGGTGAGCGCGACCCTCAACTCCTGTTCGCGGACCATCGGGAGCAGGTCCGCCTCGACGCCGGTGACGATCGCGGCGCCAAGCCAGAGCAGCAGGGCGGCGAGGTCCAGCCGGCGGAGCCGTCGAGAGGGCGACATGAGAAATCTCCTCTACCAGATTGGCGCCGTGGCCGCCATCCGGGCGGTGCGCCTCTGGCGACCGGCGCCGGCCGCGACGCCCTTGCCACGACAACCCATCCCCGGTTCCGCATGCTCCTAAAAAAACATGTTCTTCTGAGTCGACGCGCGGGCGTGCGAGATCTGCGTCCCGCCGGGGAGCAACGTCCTGCAGAGCCTCCGGCCGTCTCGACACGAACTCAAGCATCTCCGAACCGAGCGATGAACCCTGTGCTCCCCGCTGGCGCTTGACCCGCGAACGGGTGGCGGAATAAAGTTAGATATGCCTAAGTTTGTTTTAGGACCTCGCGCCGCAGCGTGGGCACATGCTGGGCGGACGGGCATAGCGGCTTCGGGGTACTCTGGCGGTGGCGTCGCTGGGGAGGGGAGGCCGGGAATCGGGAGGAGAAAAGCGGGGCCATGAACGCGGTTCAACGGGGCGACCGCCATCTAGGACGCCTCCTGGCGGAATGCCCGCCAGGCGCGACGGTGGTGTTGCAGGACATCGAAGCGGGTCACCGGCTGCGCGCCCGCATCGCGGCGTTGGGGCTGGTGCCGGGGGTTCGGCTTCATGTGCTCCGCCAGCACGGCCGCGGCCCCGTCCTGATCGCCCTCCACGGATCGCGCTTGGCGCTCGGGCGGGGCATCGCCGAACGGATGACGGTGCGGACGCCGGCATGAGCGGGCGCACCTGGCGCGTGGCGATCGCCGGCAACCCGAACGCCGGCAAGACCACCCTCTTCAACACGCTGACGGGCGTGCGCCATCGCGTGGCCAACTACCCCGGCACGACCGTGGAATCGCGCGAGGGCCGGCTGCAGCGGGACGGCGAGGAGATCCTGCTGGTGGACCTGCCGGGCACCTATTCTCTCTCGTCCTACAGCGACGACGAACGCGTGGCCCGCCACGAGCTGGTCCAGCGGCGGCCGGACCTGGTCGTGCAGGTGCTCGATGCGTCCAACCTGGAGCGCAACTTGTATCTGACGACCCAGTTGATCGACCTCGGCCTGCCGCTGGTGCTGGCGTTGAACATGAGCGACGTTGCCGAGCAGAGTGGAGTGCGGGTGGACGCGATCCGGCTCTCGGAGCTGCTCGGCGTGCCCGCGATCCCGACCGTCGGCCGTCGTGGGGAGGGGGGCGTGGAACTGGCCGATGCGATCGTCCGGGCGCTGCGGGCGGAGCCACCTCCGCGTCCCCGTCCGGTCCGATACGGGGACGACATCGAGCGGGCGATCGGGGAGGTCGCCGCTGCGCTCGCGGGGTCGGAGGGGGCGAAGCCGGACGTCCGCTGGAGGGCGTTGCAGCTGCTCGAAGGCGACGCGCAGGCCTTGGCCGCGCTGGCCGGCCGTCCGGAGGCGCTCGGCGTTGTGGAGCGGGCCCGCGATCGCCTGCGGGCGTTGGGGGGCGACTCGCCCGCGATGTTGATTGCCGAGCGACGTTATGGCTTCACCTCCGGCGTCTGCGCCGCCGCCGCTCAGCGCACGGCCGAGACGCGGCACACGTGGTCCGACCGGGTGGACGAGTTTCTGGCGCATCCGGTGCTCGGGGTGCCGGTGTTCCTCGCGGTGATGTACGCGATGTTCGCGCTGACGTTCCGGCTCGGCGAGCGGCCGATGGAGTGGATCGAGCGCGGGTTCGGATGGGTGGGGGAGGCGATCGGCCGAACGTGGCCCGCGGGCCGGGCGGAGATCGTCCGTTCGCTGCTCGTGGACGGCGTGATCGCTGGTGTCGGCGGCGTCGTGTCGTTCCTGCCGAACATCCTGCTGTTGTTTGCGGCCATTGCGTTGCTGGAGGATTCCGGCTACCTGGCGCGCGCGGCGCTGCTGAGCGACCGGTTGATGCGCCGGATCGGCCTGCATGGCCGCAGCTTCATCCCCCTGTTGGTGGGCTTTGGGTGCACGGTGCCGGCGATCCTCGCCACGCGGGTGCTGGAGAACCGGCGGGACCGGCTCACGACGATGCTGATCTTGCCGCTGATCTCGTGTGGCGCACGGCTGCCGATCTACGCACTGTTGATCCCCGCCTTCTTTCCCGCGCGGCTGCGCGCCCCGATGCTATGGGGGATGTACCTGATCGGCATTGTGCTGGCGGTCCTGGTCGCCCTGCTGCTGCGGCGGACGCTGTTCCGGGGGGGGGCGGAGCCGCTGATCTTGGAGCTGCCGCCCTACCGTCTGCCCACGCTGCGCGGTGTGCTGGCGCACATGTTCGAGCGGGGCTTGGTGTACCTGCGCAAGGCGGCCACGCTGATCCTGGCGGTCTCCGTTTTGCTGTGGGCGCTGATGACGTTCCCGCGCCTGCCGGCCCCGGCGGACGGCGCCCCTCCCGACCCCTCCGCCGCCCTGGCGCACTCGGCCGCCGGCCGCATCGGGCGGGCGATCGAACCGGTGCTGCGGCCGATGGGGTTCGACTGGCGCATCGGCACCGCGATGATCGGCGCCTTCGCCGCCAAGGAGGTCTTCGTCGCCCAGCTTGGGATCGTCTTTTCGCTCGATGCGGGCGACGACGTCGGGCCTTTGCGCGAGCGCCTTCAGCGCGCCTATTCGCCGCTGGCCGCGTTCTGCATGATGCTGTTCATGTTGGTCGCCACGCCCTGCATGGCGACGGTTGCCGTCACGCGGCGCGAGAGCGGTTCGTGGGGGTGGGCCGCGCTGCAGTTTTTCGGGCTGACTCTGCTGGCCTGGCTGCTGACGACGGCGGTGTATCAGATCGGCCGCCTCGTGACGGGCGGTTGACCGGGTTCCTCAGCGCGCGCCGTCGGGACCGGTCCAGGCCAGGTCCATCCGCCGGGCTGCCGCGACCTCGTCCAACCGCCCGACGGGCGTGGTGGCGGGCGCGCGGCGCAGCGCGTCGGGGTCGCGGCGGGCCAGCTCGACGCACTCGATCACCGCGTCGCAGAACCGGTCCAGCGTCTCCCGCGACTCGGCCTCCGTCGGCTCGATCATCAGTGCCTCGGGCACATGGATGGGGAAGTAGACCGTCGGCGGATGGAGGCCGCGGTCGATCAGCGCCTTGGCGAGGTCCAGCGTGCGGACGCCGCGCGCGGCGAGACGGCGCCCGCTGAAGACGCACTCGTGCATGCAGCGGCCGGGGTTCACTGCGTCCAGGTGCGGCCGCAGACGCTCCTGCACGTAGTTGGCGTTCAGCACGGCCAAGTTGCTGACGGCCCGCAACCCCTCGCGGCCCACCATCCGCAGCCAGGCGTAGGCCCGCACCAGCACCGCAAAGTTGCCGTAGAACGGCGCGATGTAGCCGATGCTCTTCGGCGCGTCGTAGTCGAGGTAATACGTCCCGTCGCTGTGCGTGCGCACGCGCGAGATCGGCAGGTAGGGCCGCAGCCGCTCCGCGACGCCGACCGGTCCGGCGCCCGGTCCGCCCCCACCGTGCGGCGTGCCGAAGGTCTTGTGCAGGTTGACGTGGCAGATGTCGAAGCCCAGCCGGCCGGGGCGGACCCGGCCGAGGATCGCGTTCAGGTTGGCGCCGTCGTAGTACATCAGGGCATCCACGGCGTGGGCCGCCGCCGCGATTTCCGTGATGCGGGCGGGGAAGGCGCCGAGGGTGTCGGGACAGGTCAGCATGATCCCGGCGGTGTCCGTCCGGATCGACGACAGCAACCGGTCCACGTCCATGTGGTGGTCGGCTCGCGAGGGGATCGAGAGGACGTCGTATCCGGCCAGGCGCGCGCTGGCGGGATTGGTGCCGTGGGCCGCGTCGGGGACGATCACGTGCGTTTTGCGGTTCCCCCGGTCGCGGTGGTAGGCGGCCATCAGCATCGCGCCGGTGAGCTCGCCGTGCGCCCCGGCCATCGGCTGCAAGGTGAACTCCGCCATGCCGCAGATGTCCGAGAGCATTCGTTCGAGTTCGTACAGCAGCTGGAGCGCCCCCTGCGTCAGCTGGCCGCCATGCCGGAGCTGCGGCAACAGCGGATGCAGGTCCGAGAAGCCTCCCAGCGCCGCCGCCGCCTCGCACCCGCGTGGGTTGTACTTCATCGTGCAGGAGCCGAGGGGGTAGAAATGGGTGTCCACCGAGAAATTTCGTCGCGACAGCTCGGTGAAGTGGCGGACCGTCTCCAGTTCGGAGACCTCCGGCAGGTCGGCGGGGCTTGAGCGGCAGAGGTCGCGGCGGCGTTCGAGCGACACCGGCGCCACCGGCTCCGGCCATCGGATGGCCCTGCGGCCCGGCCGGCTCTTTTCGAAGATCAGCTTCATACGCCTGGCAGTCCGGCGGACTGGGCACGAAACGATACGGCGACCGCTGCGCCGGCCGCAAGCCCAAACGATGGTTCGTGACTCGGGGGCGAAGGATCGGAAGACCGAGGTGGGCCCAACGCGGCCTGTAGGCCTCGAGCTGGCCCGAGCCGCTGCACTGCGATGGGCGCCGGCAAACCGAGGTTCTACCGACGGGGCACAGTTAATACAGTGCGGCCCGATGAGATTGCGACCGGCCCCGACGAATGAGGTCCCGCTGGGGTCGTCCGGTTCATATCCATGCGGCCTCGGGTCCCGATCGAGAACAGGTCGCGAGGAAGCGTGGCCGCCGAGAAGAGATCCGTCATCCGAGCGGCGTGAACAAATTTCGGCGCATCGCGGAAAAAACAGCGGGCGCCGCCTTCTGAACGGGTGGAAGCCGGTTTGGGGCCGGGAGCGCCCCGACCGGCCGGACAGGGAAAGGAGACGGTACATGACCACAATGAACCTGGTGGCGATCGCGGGGCGCCTCACCCGCGACCCGGTCGTGCGCAAGACGGCGAGCGGCGTGTCGGTGGCGGACCTCGGGGTGGCCATCAACGAGGCGCACAAAAACGAGGCCGGCGAGGCTACGGTCCGAACGTGCTTCGTGGACGTGACCGCCTGGGGCCGGCAGGCCGAGACGTGCGGGCAGTACCTCCGTAAAGGCTCGGCTGTCCTGATCGAGGGCCGGCTGGCGCAGGACCGTTGGGAGGACAAGTCCGGCGGCCGGCGAAGCCGGTTAAAGGTGCAGGCCGGCCGGATCCAGTTCCTCGATCCCATGGGGCGGAACGGCGGCGAGGACGGTCGCGGGGCGCGTCTGGAATCGGGCGGGGACCGTCGCCCGGTGCGACCGGCGGACTCTCGCCGTGGGCCGTCCTCGAATGCCCGTTGAGGAGCCGGACGCCACCCCACGCCCAGCCACGGGGGTGCAGGAGTGCGTGCGCTCCCCGCGCGGCGAACACGTCGCGCTTGCAGAATTGATACAAACGGCGGCGATACTGCACCAGCGAAGTTCATAAGACAGCTCGGCCGCCGGCCGGGAGGGCCGGGCGCGGCGAGTTGACGTTGCACCGCCCACCCCACGCGCGGTAGGCCATCGTGAGGCGGGCAGGCATGGGGGCGGGCAGTCCTCTTGCTCCTGCCGCGCCTGGCGAACCGTCGCGGCACGCGGTGGGCGCGGCCGGCCGAAACGCCGCCCTGAACCGGGCCGACGGCATTCAGGGACGATCGTGCGGGGCGCAGGACGTCGCGGAGATGCCGCCGGCTACCGTGCGGGGTTCCGGGCGGGGACGCCAAACGTCAGGAGGCAGGCCCCGTCATCGTGCCCGTGGCCCGCTTGTGCCGCGGGAGGCGACGGGGTAGAGTCCGCGCCCGTTCGTCGGTAGGCGGGCGATGATGGAAGGATTCCATTGGCGCGACGGGGAGTTGTGGGCGGAAAACGTCCGGCTGGCGGACCTCGCCCGCGCGCATGGCACGCCGCTGTACGTGTACAGCCGTGCGCACATCGAGGGACAGTTCCGGGCCTTGCAGTCGGCGTTGCAGGGGTTGCAGCCCACCCTCTTCTACGCGCTCAAGGCCAACTCGAACGGCGCGATCATCCGGCTGCTCGCCCGTCTGGGCGCGGGGGCCGACGTGGTCTCGGGCGGTGAGATGGAACGCGCGATCCGCGCGGGCGTGCCGCCGTCGCGCATCGTGTTCGCCGGCGTCGGCAAAACCGTGGAGGAGATTGACGCCGCGATCGCGCGCGACATCCGTTGCTTCACGGTGGAGTCCGAGCCGGAACTGGAGCGGCTGAGCGCGCGCGCCGCGCGGCAGAAACACCGGGCACGGGTGGCGATCCGCGTGAATCCAGACGTGGATCCGCAGACCCACGTCTATACAAGCACCGGCATGAGGGAAAACAAGTTCGGCGTGGACCTCGAACGGGCGGAGCAGGCGTTCGAGCTCGCGGGGTCGCTGCCGGGGGTCGAGGTCGTCGGAGTGCACATGCACCTCGGCTCGCCGCTGGCCGACGAACGGCCCTACGTCGAGGCGCTGGACAAGGTCATGCCGCTCTGCCGCCGCCTTCGGGCGCGCCATCCGGCCTTCCGTTACCTCGACATGGGCGGTGGATTCGGCATCCCGTACTGGCCGCGGCAGTCGCCGTTTCCGCTCGAGGCGCTGGCTCGTGAGCTGGCGCCGCGCTGCCGCGACGTGGGGCTGGAGGTCGCCTTCGAACCCGGCCGTTTCCTCGTTGGCAACGCCGGCGTTCTGCTGACGACGGTCCAGTACGTGAAGGACAATCCGTTCCGAAAGTTCGTGATCGTGGACGCCGGGATGAACGACCTGCTCCGGCCGCCGCTCTACGACGCCTGGCACGAGATCCGGCCGGTGGTGCCGCGCGATGGCGAGGCGATCCACGCCGACGTCGTCGGTCCGATCTGCGAATCGGCGGATTTTCTCGGCACGGATCGGCAGCTGCCGCCGGTGCAGGAAGGGGACGTGCTGGCTGTGTTGGGGGCCGGGGCGTACGGGATGGCGATGGCGTCGAACTACAACAGCCGCGGCCGGGCCGCCGAGGTGCTGGTGGACGGCGACCGCGCCGCCGTAGTGCGCACGCGGGAGACGCTCGACGATCTGGTGCGGGGCGAGTGCTGCCCCGACTGGTTGTAGGAGGCCCGCCGTCGGGGGGCCGGAATGCGAGGCGGCAGGGTACCCCCTACGGGGAGCCGACCGCGCGTCGGCGCTCGCGGTCACTGTCGGGCAGCCGCATCGAGGAGGAGCGCGAGCCGTGCCATGTTTCGGACGGCGTCGGTGGAGATCGTCGCGCCACTCAACCCCTCGATCCGCCGGTCCATTCGCAGGTCCGGGCGAAGAGCGGCGCCCTCGAACTGACGCAGGAATCCGGGGTTGCGGACGGCGCGGCCGCGCTGCTCCCTGTGGTGCAAGATCTCCACGCGGCAGAGCCGGCCGTCATCGACGAGAAACACCGCGGTGACCGGCCCCCATTTCCCGGGCAGCGACAGCAGCCACGCCGACCTGGCGCCTTCGCGCCAGTAGGTCGCCGTCGCGTGGGGATAGGAGCGGCCGAGGAGTTCATCCACCCGGCGGGCAAGCGGGCCGCGGATCTCGAGGGTCGACGCGGGCGACGCGCGACCGAGCCAGTCGGCGGCCAGTGCGGCGGCGCGGTTAGTGGCGCCGGGCTCCACCGCCCAGCCGGCGGAGGCCCCCGTCCACACGGCGACCAAGAGGAGGGCGGGCCCGAGGACGACGCGGCGGACGGCGTTGAGGGGAGGGACCGGACGGGCGGCGTCAGAACACATAGCCGAGACCGAGGTTGAAGCCGTTCTGGTTTCGGCCGTCCTTGCGATCCTGCCACTGGTAATCCGCCTTCACGACCACCTGTTCGTGCGGCCACCAGTTGATGCCGGCATCCCATTGAATCCTGCGGTCCGATCCGTCGGCACGACCGGCGGACTCGTCCCACTAGTTGAAGCAGACAAAAATACCGATCCGATCGGTAAGGCGCATGGAGGGTTCGAGATACCCGCCGTACTGTCGGTCCGCCCCGGCCGCGCGCGGGCCAGCGCCGTTCAGCGTCCACTGGGCGAACAGCCCCCGCAGACCGAACGGTCCACGACGGAGGTCCGCGTGGACCTCCCACAACCATGCGGCGCCGGCCTCCGGATCCTGTCCTTGCGCGACGTCGCGCTGGTGGTGGACCGCCCCGCCAACGTTGATTCCCGGCCCGCTCCACGCCAGCGCGACGGTGGCCGCGGGATCGGTGGCGCGGGCATAAGACGCCTTCTGTCGTCCGGAGCGCACGGAGTAATGACTGCCGGTGGGAATGTTCAGGCCGGAATGCAGCCACGCCTCATACCGCCAGCCCCCGCCCAGGTCGCCAGCGAGGCCGATGCCGCCTTCGGACCAGGTGGTGGGCAGGATCCGGTTCTCCACGGGGTTGCGTTCGACGCCGTAAAATCCGGTCGGCTCATGCATTGTGTTCAGGAGGCCCACCGGCACCAGGAAGACGCCCGCCCGCACGGCGTGGCGCTCGTTGAGGTCGAAGTCCAGGCGGGCCTCCTCCACCTGGAGGTAGCCCCGATTCTGCTCTCTCTCCCCCGCGAGCGCGTGCTCCAGTTCAAGCTCCGAGTCAAATCGGACCCGATCGCTGAGATCGGCGCCAAGGCCGACCACGAACCGGTGGAGATCCAGCTCATCCTTGTCGGCGGCGCCGCCGCGGCCTTCGAGGCGGTTGTAGTGGAGTTCGCCGTAGCCGTGGATCCGGATGCCGCCGAGGACGGGCGGGGAGGTGTGCAGGAAGGGGGTGCCGTCCGTCGCGGTTGCGTCGGCCGGCGGGGGCTGAGCGTCGACGACCAACGCGAAGGCCGCGATCCAGCCGAGGCCGCATGCTCGCAAGGTTGCGCTCATCGTCGTCTCCTTTCCGGGGTTCCGCGGCCGGCTGCGCGTGCCGAGCGCCAGCGGAGATTAGGTAGGCCTAAGTCCAAGGCCACAAAAAAACGGTCAGTCGCCAACGGACGCTCCCTCCCTCATGTGACGCGCCAGGTCCCGCAGGACGGCCGGGTGGCGTCGGGAGAGCAGCCGCGCCAGGCGGTCTAGCCGTTCGAACATCGTACCGTCCTCGCAATGCTCCAACCGGCAGGCGGCGGCGTCCGCCTCGTGCGGCACCATGCCGAGGACCGTCACCATGAACCGCCGCAGGGCGTGGTGGCGCCGGCGGAGCCGAGCGGCCACGGTGCGGCCGCTCGGGGTGAGGCGGACTTCGCGGCCTGGGAGGCGGGCGGCGAGCCCGCGGGCGACGAGCCGGCCGACGGCCTGGGTGACCGACGGCATGCGGACCCCGAGGGCGGAGGACAGCGCCACCGGGTGGGCGTGCCCGTGGCGGCGGCACAGGGCGGCGATCGCCTCGACGTACTGCTGTAGCGCCGGCGAGAGGTCCGCCGGAAGGGCCGCGTCGCGATTCATGCGAGGGAGTTTGGGCCCGCCTCAATGCGCCGTCAACCCCCGCGCGTGGGCGCCGCGGGCGCGGGCGCGGCCGCAACCGGTTCGGGCTCGGCCTACTCCCCCTCCATGCGCCAGGGCAGTCGGTACACGCGGGATCCGTCGGAGTTGCAGAACCACAAGTGGGACTCGGACATCGCGTCGGCGCGGCCGTCGGCCCAGAAGGCGAAGAAAGGGTCGTGGGCGTTTAGGGGACGGCGGGGGTAGAAGTGGTTCCGTTCGTTGGCGGCGGTGATCGCCCGCTCGCGGGCCCATGTGCGGCCATCGTCGCGGCTGCGCCAGAGGACGAGTTCGCCGCCCGTGACCCAGGGCTGGGGGCCGGGATCGGAGGGCCCGATCATGCGCCAGTCGTCGCCGTGGATGTAGAGGCTACCCATGTCGTAGTTGTGGTCGCTGGTGGTGACGGTGGTCGTGGCCCACTCCCGGCCGGTCCAGGCCGTGACCTTCCATTCGCGGGGGCCGGCCTCGGGCCCGGGCTTCCAGTCGCGGGAGACGATGTAGAACATCGCGGGGCGGCCGTCGGCGGTGAACGCGAGGTCGTTGCCATACACGAGCAGGCCGCGCGAGGAGTACTCCTCCACGCGCGCGGGGTTGTCGGGGTCGGACAGGGGGGCCGTCAGCGGCCGGCCATCCACGGTCGTCCATGTCCGTCCGCCGTCGGAGGTTTCCATGTAGTAGAGGTCCGTGCGCTGGTTGACGACGCCGCCGGGATGGCGGTTGAAAAAGGTCCCGATCCTCCGGCCGTGGACGGCGCTGACCTGATAGTGGCCGCCGATGCCGGCGAACTTCTTGGGGGCGGACCGGTCGCGCCCGTCGGGGCTGTGGGCGATGTACAGTTCGCGGCCGCAGGTGAACATGGTGAAGAGGTCGACGAACCCCATCCCGTCGATCCAGTGGGGCTGCGGATAGGTCATCTCGCCGGTCCGGACGAGATCGAACCCCGCCTGGACGTCGAACGGACG
>CAKZPT010000046.1 GCA_937139365.1 uncultured bacterium
CGCACGGGCGGCCTCAAGGCCGGGTCGGTGGTCGCCAAAATCGTCGGCGTTGGTGCCGTCGAGCACCCGCGCGTAGCCCTCCCGTGCCGCGATCTCCACCAGCCGGCCGAACAACTCGGATTTGCAGTAAAAACACCGGTCCGGGCGGTTGGCCACGTAGTCCGGCCGCTCGAGTTCGCGGACGGGGATCACCCGGTGGTTCAGCCCGAACCGCGCGGCCCACTCGCGCGTCCGTTCGAGGTCGCGTCGCTTGAGGGACGGGGAGTCGCCGGTGACGGCCAGGGCGCGGGCCCCAAGCGTCTGCCCGGCGACCACGGCAAGAAACGTGCTGTCCACCCCGCCGCTGTAAGCGACCACGACAGATCCGGCTTCGCGCAGCCAGGCGCGAAGCCGCTTAAGCTTGTCGGGCACCTCATCGTTCACGGCGAGTCTATAGTGTCCGTGCGCGCGGGCAAAACGCAACTCCCGGCGGACCTCTCGGACCGGAGGAATTCTAGGCGATCCGACAACGCCACCTGTCGCCGAACGGAACGCCGAAAGCGGGGATGCCAGGGGACAAACCAAAGCGGAGGTTTGTTGAAAAGCCGGGAAACGGGGGGAGACTCGCCGTCAGAAACGCGAACACTTGAGGAAGGCCGGAAGAAGGAGTCCGCGAGTGCGCTGAAGGCGCTCCCTCGCCACGCGGCGCCTGCGCGGACCTACGGACCGCGCGACGTGGGCCACCGCGCGCCGAAGGCGCCCTCATGGCCCCGGCTGGCCGGCGGCTTCTTCGATGCGGGCCGACGGTGGGGCGACCAGGGTGTGGAGCCAGGCCAGCCATTCCCCGACGACGGCGCGGACGCCCTCGCTCGACCGCCACCAGTCACCCCGGCCATAGATCGGGGAAGGGTAGGGGCGTGCCTGGACCTTGAAGGCGGGGCCAAGCGCCCGGCGAAAGAGCGCCCGGCTGCGGCGGGCGTGGACATCCTGGGTGACGAGGACGACCGTCCCGGACGCGACGCCGATGGCCTGAAAGTGACGGCGGAGGGCAACCGCTGAGGCGAACGTGCGGTCGCGGCGCGCCAAGGGCGCGGGTACGGCTGCCACCCGGTCAGTCGCCACACCGGCCGCCGCCAGGGTGGCCCGCGCGAGTTCGGCGTAGGTCCCATATCCGGCAAGGTAGGCCCCCCGCTCCAGCGGTCCGCCGGTGGTCAGCACGGGAGCCGTGGAGAGGGCGAGCCGGCGAACGAGGCCGGAGACGGCGTAATCGGGAATCCATCCCTCCACGACGGTCCAGTCCGCGCCGGCCTCCTCGTCGGTTGGGGCGAGGATATCGTAGGCGAACGGCGCGGAGAGACGAAACAGCACGGCCAGCGTCGCGAAGCCGCCCAACACGGCCGGCCATTCGGGCCACCAGAGGGTTCGGCGGCGCATCCAGCGCATGCGGCCATTCTATCGAGCGTGGCCCGGCGGCGCGACCGGATTCGCCTGGGGAGCGGCGGGGGGATAGAATCGCCCACCGAGCGGATTCGGAGGCGGATGCGATGGAGTGTCGAGCGACGGAACACCAGCGGCGTTGCAACTGTAGCTACGAGCCCTGCTCCCGGAAGGGAATCTGCTGCGACTGCCTGCGGTATCATCTGAATCAGCGGCAGCTCCCTGCCTGTTGTTTTCCGGATGACGTGGAGGCGACCTGGGACCGCAGCTTCGAGCGTTTTGCGGGCTTGGTGACGACGGGGCGGGTATAGGCGGGCGGATGGACGGCTGGATTGAGTCGTCGCCGGCCTCCCGCCGGCGGCTGTGGGTGGCGCATGGTCTGCCGGCGGCGGCCGCGCTCGCGATTCTGGCCGTGGCTCGGTGGTATCCGTTCGGGGACCGGCCGCTGGTGGAATGCGGCTTTCGGCGTTGGACGGGCCGCCCCTGCCCCTTTTGCGGCTACACGCGGGGAGTGCAGGCGGTCGCGAGGGGGCGGTGGGCGGAGGCGGCCCGTGACTGTCCGGCCGCGATCGGCGTCACGCTGGCGCTGGCGGGGTGGGCGGCGGTCCACTTGGGAGCGATGACAGTCGGACGCCGGCTACGTCTCGGCCCGCGCTGGCGGGACGCGCGCACCCGCCGGACGCTGCTGGTCGCGATCATCGCCGCCGTGGCGGTGAACTGGCTCTGGAGGCTGTGTGCGGATCGGCTTGATCCGGTCGCCCCGCGTCAGCCGTGCGACGCACGCTGGCGTCGTAGCAGCAGCGCCACGACCGCCGTGGCCAGGAGGCCCGCGGTGCCCGGCTCGGGCACGACCGTCAGCGTGATGTTGTTGTCGTTGTAGTCGATCTGGAACGTCGTCGATCCGACGTTGAAGGTGGCGCCGTCCGGCAGACCGTCGAACGTCCCGTTCCAGAGCGGGTCGAAGCTGTTTAGGCCGGTGACGATCTGGAAGCTATCCGACAGGGCGGGGGTGAACCCGAGGTTCACGAGGAGGGTGGGCGACAGCAGCGACAGCGAATTGCCGTTCATATTGAGCTGGTCGTACTGGGACCCCGCCGTCGTTCCGCTCAGCTCCACCGAGAAGACGGAGCCGGTGTACATCGCGAGCGCGCCGTTGACGGTGAGGATGCCCGGGCTGAGGCCGAGGGCGAGGGTGGAGCTGGCGTCGGTGATCAGGCCGCCGACAAAGGTGCCGCTGCCCTGCAGCGTCTGTCCGGCGGCCAGCCGCATCGCGCCGCCCACCCGCCCTGTCGCGCTGAAGGTTGGCGCCCGCGCCGATTTGGATCAGCGAGCTGTTCGACACGGTGCCGTGTCCGGCGAGGGCCAGCGTGCCGCCCGTGACGATCGTCGGGCCGGTGTAGGTGTTCGTTCCCGACAGTGTCAGGATCGAAACGCCGGCCTTGGTCAGACCGTAGCCAAGGCCGCCGTCGCCGACGGGGCCGGCGAGCGTGGCCGTATCGGTGCCGTTCAGCGTCAGGGTCCGGCTGCCTCCGACGAGGGTGACCGGCCCCAGGTAGGTGACGTTCTTTGCGTTGCTTTCCCCGAGAATGCTGCCGACCTCAACGAGTGCGGCGTTGCTGACGTAGGTGATGGCCGGGGCGGTGGCGGCCGCCCGAATCGTTCCGCCGGTCAGGCGGACGGGACCCAGGCCGAGGGCTTGGTTGCCCAGGATCACCAGCCGCGTCCCCGTCGGAATGAACGTTCCGCCCGAGTAGGTGTTGGTTCCGCTGAACACGACAATGCCCGCGCCGAAAAGCGTCACGACCCCCGCCTCGCCGGGAACGTCGGCGATGGCGCCGGGGATGCGCAGGATGTTCTCCGCCCCGATGATCGCGCCGTTGGTCCCGACGGCGATGCCCCGGTTCCCGCTCAAGCTGATGTCGGAACTGGTCGCCGAATAGAGGCGGCCGCCGTTGATCGTCAGGTGGCCCGGCGTGGGGGTGGCCGGGGCCATCCCGAGCGAGGAGTCGGCCAAGATGTGCAGCGACCCGGACCGGACGGTTGTCGGGCCCGTGTAGGTCTTCCCGGAGGTCAGCACGGTCACGGTGCCGGTCACGTTCGCGGCCGCCCAGTTAAGGAACGCCTGGTCGAGCGCATAGGCCGCGCCCAGCGCGGCGGTGTTGTTCGCGGCGGTGAAGCTGATCCCTCCGGGCGCGGCGTTCGTCGTCCTCAACACCAGCGCGCCGCCGGTCACCGTGACGGGTCCCGATCCCAGCCCGTTCGACGACATCGCGACGAGCGTGCCGTTGTTCATCGTCACGCCGCCGGAGAAGGTGTTCACGTTGGTCAGCGTCATCGAGCCAACGCCGTTCTTGACCAGCGCGAGGTTGCCGCCGATGGTCCCGCCGTAGGTGGTGTCGGCCGACTGGTTGAGCGTCAGCGTGGACAGGCCGGCGGCCGAATTGGTCACCAGGCACGGCTGGCTACCGCTGCCGCTGGCCAGCCCGGTGAGCGTCTGCTGGAAGCCGGCCGTGTCGAAGGCGGAGGAATCGCCGTCGATGTTGCCCGCGTTCAGCGTCAGCAGCGACCCGGCCGGCAGCGTGCCGTCCACGCCCAGCTGCAACGTGCCGCGGATGATGCCGGTGTTGCCGCTGTAGGTGTTCGTCGCCGTGAGGATGACCCGGCCGCCGCTCGCGTTTGGGCTGAAGAAGACGTGGGTGCCGGCGGCGCCGTCGGCGATCGGCCCCGCCACCGTCAGCACGCCGTTGGCGCCGGCGCCGATGCGCGGACTGGCGGTGCCGGCGTCGCTGGCGAGAAACACGGGGCCGTTCCAGACCGAGGTCGAGTTGGCGGCCGCCTGCAGCGCGCCGAAGTTGTCGCCATTGCCCAGCAGCGTGATCGCCTCGCCGGCGACCGTCACGCCGTTGCCCAGGCTCACCATCGCGCCGGCCGCTCCAATGACCGTCCCGCCGGCCGCCGAGCCCAGGCCGTGGTGGTGGTTCACGCGAACCGTGCCGCTGGAGATCGTCGTCACCCCGTCGTACGAATTGGCGCCGTTCAACGACAGCGTGCCGGTGCCCGCTTTGGTCAGCGCGCCGGTCCCACCGAGGTTGCCGGCGATGCCGACGGTCTGCCCGAACGTCTCGATCGTGACGGCGCCGTTGACGTTGTACGTCACGCCGTTGGAGGCCAGCCAGGCGGTCTGGTCGGTCTGAGCCCTCAGCGTGCCGCCGTTGAGGTTGACGGTGAGGGCCATCGTCCCAGTCCGTTCGAGGCGGGCCGGTTGCAGGAGACCGCTGTTCAACTCGATGAGGCCGACGGAGCTATTGACGGCCTGCACCACGCCGACGATGGCGGTGCCGCTGTTGACGATAAACTCGGCGCGTACGCCCGAGTTGCCAAACAGCATCGTCGCGTTCGTGCTGCTGACCCATTTGCCGCCGTCCACGACGACCCTGCCGTAGCTGTTGGCCGTGTTGCCGATCAAGTCACCCGCCACGCCGCGGGTTTCCAGTTCGCCGCCCGTGATGTGCAGCGCGCCGGTCGCGCTGGAATCTCCGCCGATGCGCAGCACCCGGCCGCTGCCGGTCGTGGTGTTCCCGTTGGTCAGGATGGTTGTCCCCAGCTCCGCCGTGTAGTGCAGCGCGCTGCCCGTGTTGTCGGTAATGTAAAGACAGGCGGGGATGTTGGCGCCGCCGCCGGTGCCGGGCACGCTGCCACCGGAGCCCCCATTTTCGGCCCGACGGAGGCCGCCGACTCGTTGGCGTTGCCTACCGGCGGCGGGCGCGCGAGCGCCATCCGAACGCTCTGAGGTATGCCCGATGCCTGCCGGATCGGCAAGCCACCTCCCTGCCCGAGACGTCATGGCCGGTGATGGTTGGAACTGCGCAGGGGGCGAACGAACGTAGTCCCGCCGCGTTGGGGACGGCACTCCGGCGTGAGACGGTTCCTGGGTCGAAGTTCAACCCTCGGGCAGCGCCGATCTCGCCCTGGTCCGGGACAACACGACGCCGAAGATCTGCCCGGCCGCAGCCACCGTGACGGTTGGGCGTGGACCCGGTTCCCCGGCACTCATGGGCGGGTTGGATCGGTCGGACGGGGGAAGATTCACCGCCCATGGGGCGATTGCGGGCCCCCACTTCCGGGCCGAGGGAATCGGGCCGATATGCGCATTGCAGTCGGCTGGAGCGACCGAGGCGATTGCGCTGTAGAGGCTGAAGGTTCAGGGGGACGGGGTTTGGCGGGCCAACGCGACGGGCCGATGGTCCCGCGTGACCGAAAT
>CAKZPT010000047.1 GCA_937139365.1 uncultured bacterium
AGGCGACCGTGAGTCGCGGCAACGTTTCGATCCTCGTTGCGGCGATGTCGGCGTCGTGCGTCGTCACGGGAGGCGCCTGGCCGCCGAAGGTGCCGCTGCCGATGGACGGCCCCGTTCGCGACGCGCCGGCGCCGCCGCCGGACGAAGTGCCGGCCCTGTGGTTCCCCGTCGGCGAGGAATTGAAATACTCGCTGCATTGGGGCGTGCTGCCCGTCGGCGTCGCGCATGCCTGGTCGGAATGGGTCCGCCTGGATGGGCGCTGGCTTGTGGCGCTGCGGTTGCGTACCCGCTCGTCGGCGGTGTTGAACGCAATCTACCCCGTGGACGATTTTATCGAGAGCCTGGTGGATCCCGGGCCGTTCTTGCCGCTGCGGTTCGTAAAAAAGATCAACGAGGGCAACAACCGGTACGACGAGGTGACGGAGTTCGACCACGCCGCCGGCGTCGCGCGATGGCGGTCGCTGTTGCGCAACCAGGAGAAGGACCTGCCGCTGGAGGACGGCATCCGCGACGTGCCGTCGCTTCTCTACTGGTTTCGCCGCACCCGCTTCTTGCCGGGCGACCGCGGCGGCGTGCGCGTGATGGCGGACAACAAGATCTACACGGTGTTCCCCAACCCCGTTGAACGGGAGGTCGTGCGGCTGCCGGACTTTGGCCCGATCCCCGCTCTGCGGTTCGAACCTCAGGCGGAGTTCAACGGCCTGTTTGTCCGCAAGGGGCGGGTCTGGGTCTGGGTGGCCGAGGACGACCGGAGGCTGGCGGTCCGCATTGACGCCGAGGTGCCCGTGGCCCGCGTGCGTGCCGTGCTCACCTCGGTCAAGGGACCGGGGATCGACCGCTGGCGCGGCGGCCCGGCGGATGCGCTCCGCCGGGCGGTGCCGAGGTAAGAGGGCGGGAGGTTCTGGACGATGTCGCTGACGATTCGACGCGCGCGGGAGCTGCTGGCGGCCTTCCCGCGGCAGCGCATCGCGGTGATCGGGGATCTGATGCTGGACCGCTACGTGCAGGGCGCGGTCGACCGCATCTCGCCGGAGGCGCCGGTGCCGGTGGTCCGCGTCGTATCGGAGCGCGCCGTGCCCGGCGGGGCCAGCAATGTCGCGGTCAATCTGCGCGCGATGGGCGCGTCGGTGTCGCTGGTCGGCGGCGTCGGCCGGGACGCGGCCGGTCGCGAGCTGCTGGCGTTGTTGCGCGCCGCGCGGGTGGACCACTCCGCCGTTCTGCGCCTGCGAGGCGTGCCGACTACCGTAAAGACGCGGGTGCTGGCGGAACGGCAACAGGTGTGCCGTATCGATCGAGAGGCGGCATTGACGTGGGATGAACGGACACTGGCGGCGGCGCGCGCGGCGGCGGACGCGGCCGTTTCGAACGCGACCGGCGTCGTCCTCGAGGACTACGGCAAGGGGTTTCTGTGTCCGGCCGTCGTGGAGACCGCTGCGGCCGCGGCCGGTCGTCGGGGCATCGCGATTGGTCTGGACCCCAAGGAGGGCCGGGAGTTGAAGGTTCGCGGCTTGACGGTGGCCACCCCCAACCGGCGGGAGGCGTTTGCCGCCGCGGGCCATCCCGACCCCGGGCCGGCCGACGATCCCCTCCGCGACGCTGCCCTGCGTCGCGTGGCCGGCCTTCTCCTGCGCCGCTGGCGGCTAGGGCACCTGTTGGTGACGCTGGGTCCGCACGGCATCTACCTGGCCCACCCCGGCGCGCCGCCGCGGCATGTGCCGACGCGCGCCCTGGAGGTGTACGACGTCAGCGGCGCGGGCGACACCGTGATCGCCGTGGACGTGCTGGCGCTGGCCGCCGGCGCCGCCGCGCTGGAGGCGGCCGAGCTGGCCAACTACGCCGCCGGCGTCGTGGTGGCCAAGCTGGGCACGGCCGTCTGCACGCCGGAGGAACTGATCGCCCACATGCGCGAGTGCGGGGCGCGCGAATCATGAGGGCCATCGTCGTCATCCCGGCGCGATGGGCGTCCACCCGCTTTCCCGGCAAGGCCCTGCATCCGCTCTGCGGCCGCCCGCTGCTGTGGTGGGTGGTGACAGGCGCGCGCCGCGCCCGTTTGCCCTCGCAGGTGCTGGTCGCCACGGACGACGAGCGCATCCGCGCCGCGGCGGAAGGGTGGGGGGTTGCGGTCGCCATGACCTCGCCACAGCACCCCAGCGGCACCGACCGCGTGGCGGAGGCCGTCGGCGGCCTCGGTCCCGACGTGGTGGTCAACGTCCAGGGCGACGAGCCGTTGGTGGCGCCGGACCTTCTCGATCGGCTGGTCTCCGCAGTCTCGGTTGACGGGGCCGACATGGCCACCGCCGCCGCCCCGCTCGACGACCCTGCGCTGGTCCATCTCCCCTCGGTGGTCAAGGTCGTCGCCGCCGCGGATGGGCGAGCACTCTATTTTTCTCGTGCGCCGATTCCGTTCGATCGCGACGGGGTCGCCGCGGCCGACCCGGCGAGGGTGTACCGCCGGCACATCGGCGTGTACGCGTTTCGCACGGACGCCCTGCGCCGGTTCGTTGCCGCCCCTCCCTGCCTCCTCGAACGCGTCGAGAAGCTCGAGCAGCTGCGCGCCCTGCACCTGGGCCTGCGCATCGCGGTGCTGGACGCGGGCGCGGAGTCGGGCGTGGGCGTGGACACTCCGGAGGATGTGCCGCGGGCCGAGGCGGCCCTGCGGGCCGCCGGCCTGGCTTGATCGCGCTTGACCCTCGCGGCGGCGTCGCGCAACATGCCGCGTTTTCGCGGCAATCGAACGAGGTGGTCATGAGCGAGTCGTCGCCGGCGTCGATGGAGGCGATCGTGTCGCTATGCAAGCGGCGCGGGTTCATCTTTCAAGGTTCGGAGATCTACGGCGGGTTGAACGGCTTCTGGGACTATGGCCCGCTCGGCTGCGAGCTTAAGCGCAATATCCGCGAGGCATGGTGGCGGGCGGTCGTTCAGCGCCGTGACGACGTCGTCGGCCTCGATTCGGCCATCATCATGCACCCGCGCGTGTGGGAGGCGTCCGGCCACGTGGAGGGGTTCACGGACCCGATGGTGGACTGCCGTTGCTGTCGCCGCCGCTTTCGCGCCGACCAGGTCTGCGAGGAGCAAGGACTCAAGCTCGAACGCGGACTCGACGGGCGCACGCTGAAACTGCCGGCCGGGGTCCGCTGCCCCGCCTGCGGCGCGGCGGAGCTCACCGAGCCCCGGTCGTTCAACCTGATGTTCAAGACGTTCGTCGGGCCCGTCGAGGACTCCTCCGCCGTAACCTACCTTCGCCCCGAGACGGCCCAAGGCATCTTCGCGAACTTCGATAACGTGCTCAGCACCTCCCGCGTGAAGATCCCGTTTGGCATCGCGCAGATCGGCAAGGCGTTCCGCAACGAGATCAATCCGCGCAACTTTACGTTCCGCTCCCGCGAGTTCGAGCAGATGGAGCTGGAGTTCTTCATCCGGCCCGGCACCGATGCGGAGTGGCACGAGTACTGGGTTGCGGAGCGGTTGAAATGGTACGCCTCGATCGGGCTGCCCGAGGGCCGTCTGCACCGTTACGTCTACGGCCCGGACGAGCTGGCCCACTACGCCAGCGCCTGCGTGGACATCACCTACGAGTTTCCGTTCGGCACGCAGGAACTCGAAGGGATCGCCGCCCGGGGCGCGTTCGACCTGGGCCGCCACCAAGAGTTCAGCGGCAAGCCGCTCCAGTACTTCGATCCCGAGACGCGCGAGCGCTTCGTGCCTCACGTCGTGGAGCCTTCCGCCGGCGTGGACCGGATCGCCCTGGCGCTCCTCTGCGAGGCCTACCGCGAAGAGTGGGTGCCCACCGCCGACGTCCCTGGCGAGCCGCGCCCGGCCGAGCCCGGGCAGCCCCTGCCGGAGGGGTACGAGGCCCGCACCGTCCTCCGGTTCGCTCCCTGCATCGCTCCCGTCAAGGCCGCGGTGTTCCCGCTCCTCAAGAATAAGCCCGCACTCGTGGCCCGCGCGCGGGAACTGTACGAATCGTTGCGGGAGCGGTGGCCGGTGTTTTACGATCTGCAGGGCGCCATTGGCCGTCGCTACCGCCGCCAGGACGAGATCGGCACGCCGATCGGTATCACCGTGGATTTTCAGACGCTCGAAGACGACACCGTCACGCTGCGGGACCGGGACACGATGCAACAGATCCGCGTCCCCGCGGCCGAAGTTGCCGACCGCATCGCAGCGGCTATTCGATAGCCGGCTACGGGTGGGGCACCGGCCGCGTTCGGCTCCGCTCCGCCGCCCGTCCGCCGCTATTTCAGCGCCGACAGCGACGCCCCGAAGTTGATATGAAAGGCCGCCCCGCCGATCACAAGGGCGGGCACCGACCGCACGCCCGCGGCTTCCGCCTCCGTGATGCGGGCCTTCTCCTGGCCCAAATGGACGATCTCCACCTCGAACCGCTGGGGATCGAGGGCCCTTGCGACCTGCTGCTCGGCGGCGATACACACCGGGCATCCAGCGTGATAGAAGACTGCTTTTTCTTTCATCGTCTGCGTCTCCTGTGCGCGCGGTCCTCCGCGCGTCTCACTGACAAACTCGCCGAGCCTCGATTGCGCGCCAGCGGACACAAAATGGTATCCTGTTGACATGCCCCCGACTGGGCGTACGGGTGTCGCATGAAGAGGAAGTACCTCCCGCTGGCCGAACGGACCGTCTATCGCGCGCTGGAGGATGTCGTCGGCTGCAAGTGGTCCGCGGGAGTGGTGATGGGCCTCCACGAGGGCGCCCGCCGGCCGAGTGCGTTGGTGCGGTACGTGCCTGGCATCTCAAAGAAGATCCTCCACGAACGCCTCCGCAAGCTGCTGGCTTATGGCCTGATCGCACGCACCGAGCTGCCGAGCCGCGTGCGGCATGTCGAATACTCGCTGACGCCGCTGGGCCGCGAACTGGTCCGGGTGATCGGCTGGTTGCGCCGCCTTAGCCGGACCTACGGGCTCCCCTGAATGGGCCGGCCGCTGTGATTGCCGCCGGAGCCGCCCCACCCTACGATCTTTCGGCGGAAAAGCGCAATGGGCACCATCACCGTCATCTGCCACCGCTGCCGGCATCAACAGGCCGTGGACGACGCCTTTATCGGACAGACGCTCTACTGCCCCGTCTGCAACTCGGCGATGCGGATCGCTCCCGCCGACATGGAGGAGCCGCCGCAGGCCGGGCCCGCTCCCCCCCCGCCCGCGCCGCTTTTCGAGGCAGCGCCCTCTCCATCGCCTCCTCCTTCGCCGGAGCGCGCTAAACTCCGGCTGGCCTCCGACCGACCCGTCTCCGGCGCCGGCCGGCTGTGCCCGAAATGCGGATGGACGATGGCCGAGGGTGATGTTGTCTGCGGCGCGTGCGGCTGGAACGTCCGGCTTGGCCGTTCGATGGCCGACGTCGCCCGTCGCCGCGAGGCCGCCCGGCGCCTCGTCGGGGCCCTGACGACCCTATTGGTCTTCGTTGGCGCCGGCTGGATCGTTTGGAAAGCCGGTCCCCCGAAATGGCTGGCGGCGGCGTGGACGTGGATCGAGGAGACGGAACCGACCGGCGCGTCCGCCCCCGAACCGTCCCCGCTGCCCGAGCCGACGCCGGAGATGATCGAGGCGGCGCGGCGGGGATTGGCCGCCGCGTTGGACGCCCGTTATCCCGTCGTCGCCGACGGCGCGGCGGTCGAGCTGAAGCTGCGGACGGGCCGCATTCTGCGGGGACGCTTCGCCGCGGGATCCGACGGCCGGTTCTCGCTGGCCTCGGATTTTGGGCCGCCCGAGGTCCATGCGTTCGAGGATCTCGACGAAGGTTCGCGTCTTCGCTGCGACCCCGCCTACCGCGCCGAACGCCTCGAGCAGGAGGCCCGCCGGCAACTCGGCCTGTGAAACTGGTCGTCCAGATCCCCGCTCTCAACGAGGAACGCACGATCGGCGACGTGATCGGCCGCGTCCCCCGCGCCATTCCAGGCGCCGACGAGGTGGCCGTGGTGGTGGTGGACGACGGCTCAACCGACCGCACGGCCGCGATCGCCCGCGCCGCCGGAGCGTTCGTGGTCCGGCACGAATCGCGCCGCGGCGTCGGGGCCGCCTTCCGCGACGGGCTCGAGGCCTCGATGGAGCTCGGGGCCGACGTGATCGTCACGATCGACGCGGACGGCCAATTCAACCCGGAGGACATTCCGACTGTCGCCGGTCCCGTGCTACGCGGCGAGGCCGACTTCGTCACCGCCTCCCGGTTCGCCGATCCGTCGCTCGAGCCTGAGATGCCGGCCGTGAAGCGTTGGGGCAACGCGATGATGTCCCGCTGGGTGAGCCATCTAACCGGCCGCACCTTTCACGACGTCTCGTGCGGCTTTCGCGCCTACGGGCCGGAGGCGTTCCTCCGGCTGGTCTTGCTCGGTGACTTCACCTACACCCACGAGACGTTTCTCGCGCTTGCGTTTGCGGGCGTGCGGATGGAGGAGGTGCCGGTGCGCGTCCGGGGTGTGCGCGAATTCGGCGAATCCCGCGTCGCCGGCAACCTGTGGACCTATGGGTGGCGGACGGCCTCGATCATCTTGAAGACCTATCGCGATTACCGGCCGTTGCGGTTTTTTGGCTGGCTGGCGGTGGTGCCCGGAGGGCTGGCCGCCGCCATGCTGGCCTTTCTTATCGGCTGGCGGCTCTGGAGCGGTGGTTTCTCGCCCCACAAATGGGCGGGGTTCGTCGCAGCCGGCCTGGGCGGAGCGGCGCTGCTGGTGTTTCTGATCGGCGTCGTGGCGGAGATGCTCGACCGGGTGCGCTCGGCGCAGGACGAGCTGCTCTACCGCGTGCGCCGGCTGGAGCGGCGCCTTGCGCGGGCGCGTCCGTCCGGGCCGCCTGCCGCGCCGCCGTCGGCTCCATGACGACCCCCGGTCCGGCGGGCGCTGCGCGGCCGGCCGATGCCGTTCGCGCTCCGGTGCTGGTCCTCTCTTACTGGAATCTCAACCGCGTCGCCTTCGGCGGCGGCCGCCGCATCGAAGCCCTGTTGAAGCTGCTCGACGATCGTGTGTTGCTGTGCCAACCCGCCCCGCCGCACCCGCGCTGGCCGACCGTTCCGTTCCGGTTTGACCTCGGGCGGCGGAAGATCGGCTTCAACTGGGGCATCTTCAATTTCTTTCTCCCCGGCGCCTCCAACGCCGTGCGGCGCGCCATTCGCGAGCGGAAGCCTGCCCTCGTCGTGCTGACCTCCATCTGGGCCTGGGCGCCCCTGCGCCCGCTGCGCGATCGTCCTCCCATCGTCCTCGACGCTCACGACGTGCTCGCCGCCGCGATTGCGGAGCGTTTCGGCGGTGGCCATCCTTTCGCCCGCTGCGTCGCCGCCTGGGAGCGGCGGGCCGTGCATGCCACGGACCTCGTCATCGCCTGCTCCGACGCTGATGCTCGCGCCTTCCGCGCGCGTTACCGGCTCGGTCCCGACCGGGTGGTGGTCGTACCCAACGGGGCGGACCTCCCCGAGCGGACCGGCGGCGAAATCGATCCCTCCGTCGCCGCGCGACTCGCCGGAGCGGATGTCGTGCTGCTGTTCATGGGCAAACTGGACTACCAGCCCAATGTCGCGGCACTGAGGTTCCTTTTCGACGAGCTGATGCCGGCGCTCGAACGCGCCGCGCCGGGCCGGTTCCGACTGCTCGTCGTCGGCGGTCCGCGGCCGCCCGTTGAGGCGCCGCCGGGCGTGGTGATGGCCGGCCGGGTTCCGGACGTGGGGCCCTATCTTGAACGAGCGGACCTTTGTCTGGCGCCGATTTTTACCGGTTCAGGCACGCGTTTGAAAATTCTCGAGTACCTGGCTGCAGGCCGGCCGGTGGTGGCCACGGCCAAGGGGGCCGAGGGGCTCGATGTGGAGACTGGCCGGCACCTGTGGATCGCCGAAGCCGGGCGGTTTGCGGAGGCCATCCTCGAGCTGGCGTCCAACGCGGGCCGCTGTCGTGCGATGGGGCAAGAGGGCCGAGAACTCGTCCGGAGGCTGTATTCGTGGGATGCGATTCGTCAACGTTGGCGCGCGGCGCTCGCCCGCTGGCTCGAACCGGCATGATGGGAAGGGATCTTGAACGATGTAAGCAGGAGCGACCGTCGGCGAAGGGAACGTCTGATCCGGGCTCGAGCGGCGGGAGCAATGGTGGCCGCCCTCTCGCGAGTTGCAGGTTGCTGGTGAGCTGAGGCCGCGTCAAAACAGCGGCGTGGCCGGGGGCGAGCCCTAGGGGGCGGAAATGCGCGACGTGCGCCAATCACAAGGGCTTCCCTTGGCGGAACCGTTTGCGGTTCGGGCCTGCCCCGGATCGAGCCAGCTCGGGTCCTCCGGTCATTGGTCCACCGCGACGCAGACTGGGCGCCGGGGGCACCGAGCGTGCGAACGCGGCTGCAGGACCTCGGTTAGCTGAAATCGATCGTAATTTCCCCCCGGGCGGACTTTATAAACTGTGGCCCCGCTTACAGAACCTCGATCGGCTGCGGCCAATCACAAGGTGGCGGCTCGACCCAAGCTCGCGCACTGCGATTCGGAATCGTGATGCGAATGCCCTTCGGAGGGCCCAGCGTGCTGGGGCCGCCTGTAGCACGACACGGGGCCGAGCCCTGCAGGGGATCGCAGCACGAGAGCGACGACACCTCCCGGGGGAGGGGCTTGAAACTGAATGAACATTCAGTATACTGAAGGCGGTGAGAACTTCGGAGGACGCCGTTATGAGCCGACGCTTGTCGTGGGAGGAAAAACTCCGCCGGCTGCGGGAATTCTGCCGGCGGGAACGGCGGCTGCCCGGTTACCGCGAGGCGATGGCCCTCATGCAGTTCAGCTCGAGCAACGCCGTCTTCGGGATGTTCGCCCGGCTGGCCCGGGAAGGGTTCGTCCACAAGGGCCCCGGCGGCAAACTGTCGCCCACTGGCCGTCTGACCGGCTCGGTGCGCCTCCTCGGCGCCGTCGCGGCCGGCTTTCCATCCCCGGCCGAGGAGGAATTGGCCGACATCCTCAGCCTCGACGAGTTCCTCATCCGCCGGCCGGAGGCGACGTTCCTGCTGACCGTCAGCGGTGACTCGATGATCGAGGCGGGCATCCACCCCGGCGACCTCGTGCTGGTGGAGCGTGGCGCATCCCCCCGCAACCGCGACATCGTCGTGGCGCAGGTGGACGACGAATGGACGCTGAAGTACTTCGTTCGCGACCGCGACGGCGTGCGGCTGGAGCCGGCCAACCGTAAGTACCCGCCGATCCGACCCCGGCGCTCGCTGACGATCGGCGGGGTGGTGCGGGCGGTGATCCGGAAATACTCGTAAGCGGACCGTGGAGGATGCGCCTATGAGCGACGCCGGCTCGCCCTGGCGGCTGGACGGTTTCCCGCGGGCGATCGCGCATTTCGACGGCGACGCGTTTTTCACCTCCGTCGAGCAGGCCCTCGACCCGTCCCTGCGCGGCCGGCCGGTGGTCACCGGCAAGGAGCGCGGCATCATCGCCTGCGCCTCCTACGAGGCCAAGGCCCTCGGCATCCGGCGCGGCGTGCCCCTCTGGGAGGCCCGGCGTCGATGCCCTGACCTTGTCGTGCTGCCGAGCGACTACGAGACCTACAGCCTGTTTTCCAAGCGGATGTTCGACATCGCCCGCCGCTTCACGCCGATGGTGGAGGAGCATTCCATTGACGAGGGCTTCGCCGACTTCACCGGCCTGCGCCGGCTGAGGCGCGGCGATTACGCAGGGGCCGCGCGGGAACTGCAGCAGGCGATCCGAGACGAACTCGGCCTGACGGTGTCCGTCGGGCTCAGCTTGTCCAAGACCCTCGCCAAGCTGGCCTCGAAATTTCGAAAACCCGCCGGGTTCACGGCGGTGGAAGGACGGCACCTCCACCTGTTTCTGGCCCGCCGGGAACTGGCGGATGTCTGGGGGTTCGGCCCGAACACCGTGGCCTTGCTCCAGAAATTCGGCGTGCGGTCCCCGTTGGACTTCGCCCGGCGGCCGATGGAGTGGGTTCGCCGGCTTCTGGGAAAGACGGGCGTGGAGATCTGGAGCGAATTGCGGGGCGATGCGGTATATCCGCTCGAGGTCGAGCCGAAGAGCGCCTATCTGACCATCAGCAAGGGACAGACGTTCACCTCGCCCTCCACCGACCCAGACTACGTTTATGCGCGTCTGGTGCGGAACGCCGAGTCGGCGTTCATCAAGCTGCGGCGGCACCGCCTGCGCGCCAGGGCGATGGTGGCGGTGTTGTGCCGCCACCACTACGAGCGACGGGCGGCGGGGGCGAGGCTGAACCGGGCGACCTCGGCGATCCATGAGGCGGTGCCGCTGCTGCGGCCGTTGTTCGAGGCAGTTTACGAGTCGGGGGCGTCGTACCGGGCGACCATGGTGATCCTTCAAGAACTTGAGAACGATGCCGAGGAGCAGCCCGACCTGTTCGAGGACCGGCTGCGGATTGAGCGCATGCGCGCAGCATCGCGGGCGATGGACGTCGTGCGGGAGCTCTACGGCAAGCACCGCCTGGCGCTGGGCACTTCGCTGTACCTGCCGCGGCACCCGAAGACCGACCGCGACGAGAAGCCGTGGCGGCGTACGCACCTGCTGGGAGGCGAAACGGAACGGCGGCGGATCGGAATCCCGATGTTGCGCTGGCCGGTCTGAGGGGGGCGGTGGGAGGGCACGGCGGCGATGAAACCGTCCCGCCGGGGTTCACGGTGGGGCCGGTTCCGTCCGCGCCCGACGATCAGGGGCTGCCGGAACGAGGCGGACCAGCGCGCAGTCGGACCGGTCGCCGCGAACCCGCCGCGACCAGGCCGGCGCGTCGTCGGTCGGGAACCCGTCGTCCGACACCGTTCCGCCGGCGACGATCGCCCCGTCGGTGAAAACGAGCGCGCGCAAACCGCTGCCGCCGGCGGTCGTTCCATCGCCGCGGTCCTCCGCCACGCCGCGGGCCAGCGTCGCGTACTCGATCCGGTTCAGATCGGACGCCACTGCGACGAGAAGGCCGAACCCACCCCACAACGGTTCGCCGCCAGCGCCGCGCGGCCATGCCTGCGCGGCGTCCGGGGTGGTGAACGCGTGGCGACCGGCGGTGCCGCAGGCCCAGACGCGCCCCACAGCATCCACCGCCAGCCGGGGCAACGACGCACCGGAGAGCTTCGGCCAGCGCTGCGGCCGACCGGAGGTGTCGAACTCGCCGCACTCGCGGATGCAGTGAAGGTACCAGCCGGCGAGCACGCGACCGGTGGCCGGATCTAACCGCCCGATCCAGGGAACGCCGATGTTGCCGCTGTCTCCCACCAGTTCGCCGGGCAGACGGTACTTGTTGGATCCGTGCTGCCATGCCGCCACAAGCACCTCGCCGGAGCGGGGATGGACCGCGATGTCGGTGGCCTTCCGATCGGGGGTGTGGACGCTGTCGCCTTCGCAGTAACCATTGGCGGACCATTTTGGCCAGCCGTCGCGGGCGAATCGCGCGACGAAGAGATCGAAGGCCGGCTCTTTCCTGCCGCCCTGGATCTGAAAGTCGTACTGGAGCGTGTGGGCGACCGCCGGGTCCCCATCCGGCAAGACGGTCACCGCCCCGCCCTGGCGGAACCCGTGCAGCCAGAGCCGGACGGGGCCCCATCCCTGCGGGCCCTCGTAGTCGTGGGGGCATGGTCCGCCCGGGGCGCTAGAAAGCCAGAACCTGACCCGGCATAGACAGGGTCTTCGAGTCGGGGTGCAGTCCGATCGCCCACTCGCCGGTGCCTTCAAACGGAATGGATTTGCCGGTGGAGGCGTCGGCCTGAACGACGTAAGCGCCTATGCCGCGGCCGAGGGTGCTGCCGGTCCAGAAGATACGGCGGCCGTCTGGGGTGCAGGCCAGTCCAGCGATCTCGCTCTGATTAGGCGCGCCCGGTACGACCCAGAGGAGCCGGCCCGCGTTCGCGGCCAGACGGAGCAGCGCCGTTCGTGTCTTCTCGCTTCGGGCCGTGGGCCACTGTGCGGCGCCGTCCGGCCCCAACCGGCCGGCGATCACGAGATCGCTGCCCGGCATGGCCGTACACCGGCCTGCGGTGAACACGCCAGTGGGCCATAGCGCCACCGCCTCGATGGCGGAGAGGTCAGTGCGCAAACGGGCGGCAAACGAATAGGGAGCCGGCCCGTCGCCATGGCGGACCGGGCGGATGACCGCAGGGACGGCCTCGGCGCTTTGGAGACGTCCCACGGCCCAGAGCGGGCCGCTGGGCGCGGCGGCCAGGTCGAGGATCTCGTCGCCATGGACGATGACGACGGGGCGGCCTTTCGAATCGGTATTGGTGACGACCGCGTCGGGCCCGCCGAACTGCAAACGGACCACGCGTGGGCCGGCGGGTGAGGTGAGGCCCGGCAGCAGGGCGGCCAGGGCAATGCGGCGCAGGGGGGTCGGATTCATGGAATGCTCTCGAAAGGACCGCGTTTCATCGCATCCACCGCATCACAGCTTCCGTTCGCGGGCGGACGTGAAACTTCTGATTGACATGGATTTGGGCGGCAAAGTAGTCGGTGCCCAGGCGAGTGACGATTTCCTTAGGTACCGCCCCCTGGAAGAAGTGGTCGAAGGTGAGGGCCGTCAACGGGCCGGTGGATCCCCGCGTCGCCGCCGCTCGGACGACCGCGGCGACGATGGCGGAAACGGCAGGACGGATCATTGGAGGCTGGCCCCCGGATACCAGAACGCGTCCACGGCAGCCTGCCACAGGATCCGGCTGGGCGCCAGACGATTTGGAGAGACCACGCATCGTCAGGGGCGACGGCGCGCATCCAGGGCTCAACGCCTCATGAACACGCACCCAAAGGCGGGCTTCCGTGCGGAGGGGGCTCAGTTCTGGCGGATGAGATAGAGCCTCCGCCGCCCGCCCTGTTCCCAATCGTTGTGATTGGCCATCTATGGGATGGAGTAGATCCCCGCGGGGCCGCAGGGAGGCGAAGGGCCGCTCCGTTTGGAAAGGGACTCAGTGGGGGCGGATGAAGTGAGGCGGAAAGGTCACCACGAAGGCCGCACCGCCCAACTCGGCCTGGGTGTACCTGACACACCCGCTGTGGGCTTCAGCCGCCGCGCGCACCGAGACCAAGCCAAGCCCGGTTCCATGCGGTTTGGTGGTGAAAAAAAGATCGAACAATTGGTCGCGATAATCGGGTGGAACACCGGGTCCGGTGTCCTGCACGCAAAGTTGGACGCCGTCGGCCGTTGTTCTGTCCAGCGTCAGCCGGATCCGTCCTCCGCGTCCGGTCGCCTCTGCAGCGTTCAGCATCAGGTTCAGGATCATCTGTCGCAATAGGCCAGGATGACCGTGGCAAGGAAGCTTTTCCGGTTTGTGGACTTCGATGGCGCAGTCCCGGATCCGGGGATGCACGCTCGCAAAATCGACCATTTCCTGTAGAAGAGCGCTGAAATCAAACTCGGTGGGATCGGCCGTCAGGCTATTTTTGCCAACCTGCAGGAGATGGCCAGCTGTCCTTTCCACGGCCTCCAGACCGACCCGCATACGCTTGATGACCTCTGGAGGCAGAACGGCCGAGCGAGTCTCGTCGAGGACTTCGTGGAACACCGAAAGCGTGTTGTTGATGTCGTGCGCGGCTGCCGCAGCGAACACCCCGGTGATCGCACGCCGTTCGGCGGCGAGCAAGGCCTCGCGATGGCGTTGCATCTCCATCTTTTGCTGGTGGACCCGTTGAAGAAGGGTCAGGGAGAAGAAAAACACGAGGGACGCGGAGAGCATCACGAAGAACAGTCCCTTCCAGAACTCCAGCTCGGTCAACTGAATTTTGGACACAGCGAGATAGTTGACCACATAGCTCGAAACGAACATTGCGGCCAGGCTGAATCCGCCGTAGCAAACGGCAATCATGAAGGCCGCGCGGGAAGGAGAAAGGTGACCGGGAAGAAAGGTACGAGTGTCGCTTTTTTTGCTCGCCACTGTGGATACGCATTTTTCCATAGGCCATAGTTTATTCAGGGCAAGGGAGCATTCAAGATCGGACTAGAATTGTTTGCCGTCAAGTTAAGGATTGGAGGAGCAGGTTCTCGCACACCATCCCTGGTTGGGACGCCGAGTTGCCGCGACGATGTTCCCCACCGAGGCGGTCAGTGGGGGTGTCCCGGGCGCGGTTGATTTTCGCGGCCGGTTCGGCGAGCATGTCGCGGTTTTTCGCCCCCCGCGGCGGGCAGGAAGGCAGGCGGAACGTATGCCGATGCTGATTGGTCGGTTTCATGCGCTGATTCAGTCGAGGATCACGTGGATCGTGTTCCTCGTCGTCATCGTCTTTTCCTTCGTGATCTGGGGTACGCCGTTCCTGTTTTCGGGACGCGGGGAACTCGAGCGGGGGGCCGCGGGGATGCTGGACGGGCGGCCCGTCAGCCGGCACGAGTTCTGGGAGATGCTGCAGCATGTTCGACTGGCGGTCGCGTTCAACTCCTCGGGCCGGCTGCCTCCGGTGGATGAGCGAACGGAACCGGTGCTGCGAAAGCTGGCCTGGCGACGGCTGGCCTCGCTCCGGGAGGCCGCCCGTCTCGGCCTGACGGCCAGCGACGCGGAGGTGCGCGAGGCGGTGCGATCGCAGCCGATGTTTCAGCTCGAAGGGCGTTTCCATCCGGAGAGCTACCGGAATTTTCTTGCGCGTTTTCTTGGCGAACAGGGGCTCGGAGAAGGGTTTTTCCTCGAGCATATGGCGCAGGAACTGGCTCTGCGCCGTCTGCGCATGGCGGTCGCGCAGTCCGTGCTCGCGCCTCCCGCAGACGTGGAGCGGATTTACTCGGTCCTGGAGGACCGGTTCATCGTGGACTACGTCGAGGCGCCACCGCCCGACCCGGCCGGAACTCCGACGCCGTCCGACGACGAACTGAAGGAATTCTTCCAGCGCAATCGGCAGCGGTATGAGGTGCCCCCCCGGGTGGTGGTCAAGTACGTCCATTTCGACGCCGCGAGGCATCTGGCGGCCGTCCCCGATCCGGCCGCCGATGAAATCGAAGACTACTACGACGAGCACCGGGCCGAATTCACCGTGCTCGAGCCCGATCCCGCCACCTCGACGAACCTCGCCGGCGCCGTCGCCGCCACACAGACGGTCAGCCGTGTCCGGCCATTGGAGGAGGTCCGTACGAACATCGTGACCGAACTGCGGCGGCGGATGGCCCACGATCGCGCGGAGCAGGAGGCGATGGAGTTTGTCGCCCGCATCTCGCCCGATCGGCCGACGGGGCGGCGGTCATTCGACGAGGCCGCCCTTGAATTCAAGGTCGAGCCGCGCGTCAGCCCGCCGCTGCTGGCCGACCAGCCGCTGGCGACGTTGGACGCGGGTCTCGCCTTCAATCGCGCGGCGTTCGAGTTGCGGGACAACGACGAGGATCGGTTCAGTCAGCCGGTTCGGGCGCCGAGCGGGTACTACGTCCTCTGGCTCGTCGAACGCATGCCGGCGCGCGTGCCGGAGCTGGAGGAGATTCGGCCGGAGGTGCTTGCCGACGCCAGGGAGGATGTCGCCGTCCGGGCACGGCGCGCCGAACTGGAGGCCCTGATGGGGGACCTTCGCCGCGGCGCGACTTCGCTGGCCGAAGCCGCCGCACGCTGGAAAACCCAGGTGCATACGACGCCGGAGTTCTCGACCACTTCGATGCCGACCAATCATCCCTTCGTGGAGAGGCTGGTCCGCGAGATCGCGACCTGCAACGCCGGCGAGTATGCCGGGCCGGCGGAGCTGCCGTCGGGCGGATATGTCATCGGACGCGTCGTGCACCGCGCACCCGCTCCCCGGGTCCGCCTGGCCGGGATGGCGGGGCCGATCGCCGACCTGATCTTGCGCGAGCGCGAAAACAGCATGTTTGAGGCGTTCGAGGAGGAGCTGCTCAAGGCCCGCCGGTTCGAGGATCGGCTTCCCCCGCCGCGCGCGGTCGAGGACGCCGGCGACGGCTGACGGCGGGGCCGGCGCCTATTGCCGGTTCCACCAACCGAAACCGCTCGGACCCGCCACCGCAGGATTGTAGAGGCTGGTCTCGTGTCCCGACGGGGTGTTGGCCCGCCAGTCTTGCGACCTCGGGTTGAGCCATCGACCCGCGGTCTTGCGACGCGGCTGAATCGATCGCACCGCCCCCTCCGACGTTCCGATGTTGCCCCGCCCGCCGTGCCAGGACCCGAGACGGTCGGTCGACTTGTGAAAGGGCTGAATGTAGCCGGCGTTGAGGTACTCGGCCGGCTCTTCCTCGACCAGCCAGGGACAGGGCACGTCCTCCCAGCCGGCGCCCAGGTCCGCTCGAGCCTTCGTCGGCATTCGCGACTGCTTTGCGCCGGCGAAGATCTCGAACATTGCGTAGTCGAAGTAACCGTTGCTGCCCGTGCCGCTGCGAAGCGGCCCGGGCCGGAGGCCGGGGCAGCGAACCAGGCGCCGCACCGTCATGCCGCCGCCCAGGTAGTCCATCAGCGTCCCGTTCTTTCCCTTCGGCCAGTCCGAGTTGAGCGACACGCCGGCCGGCAGCAACTCCTGGCCGATGAAGCACATCTCATCGACGTTCGTTGACGACGATCCCCGGCTCCATGCCGACGGCAACAGTCCCCCGCGGTCGCCGGCGAACATCGCCGCGGCCTTGAGGATCTGCGACATGTTGTTGCGGCAGGCGGTCTCGCGGGCCCTGAGCAGGGCCGTCCCGATCTGCGGCGAGATCAACAGGATCAGGATGCTGATGATGACGATGACGACCAACAGCTCAACCAGCGTGAATCCCGACCTGCGAGGCGCGTTCATGCTCACTCCCGGGTTTTCAGGATCTGCTCGCCGGCCAGTTGGCCGCATTTCGGGCAGCGGAACAGGTCCACGCCGTCGCCGGAGCCGCGAACCTCACCCCGCGCAAACGCCTCGTTCATCTCTTTAGGCGACATTCGGAACTCGTGACCGTCGGCGCGGCAGCGCATCACGTATTCCGATCCCGCCGGCGGTCCTGGCATCGCGGCGGCGCGCTCGCGGCACGATCGGACGCCGAGGACGACGGCCGCCAACAACACCAGCGCGGCCAAGGCTGTGGTCCAGGTGCTCATCGTGGGCCTCCCGCCGCGGGCGGGACGGCCGGCGCCCGACGCTCGCGATAGCGGCGGATCAACGCGTTCGTCGAGGCGTCGTGCGCCGGCTCCGAACTCGACGACAGCTCCGGCAGGATTCTCCGGGCGAGTTGTTTGCCGAGCTCCACGCCCCATTGATCGAACGAATAGACGTTCCAGATCACGCCCTGCGTGAAGATCTTGTGTTCGTAGGCCGCGATCAACTGGCCGAACGAAGAGGGGGTCAGTTCGTCCGCCAGGAGGGTGTTGGTTGGCCGGTTGCCCGGAAACGTGCGGTGCGGCACGAGTTCGGGCGGCGTGCCCTCGGCGGCCACCACCTCAGCGGTGCGCCCGAAGGCCAGGGCCTCAGTTTGAGCAAAAAAATTCGCCATCAGGCGGTCGTGATGGTCGCCGATCGGGTTGCGCGACCGGCAGAACCCGATGAAGTCGCACGGCACCACCTTGGTGCCCTGGTGGAGGAGCTGGAAGAAGGCGTGCTGGCCGTTGGTCCCCGGCTCGCCCCAGATGATCGGGCCGGTCTGCCATCGGACGACCCGGCCAAGCCGGTCCACCCGCTTGCCGTTGCTCTCCATGTCGGCCTGCTGAAGATAGGCCGGCAGCCGGGCCAGATATTGGTCATAGGGCAGAACCGCATGGGTTTGGGCGCCGAGGAGGTTGTTGTACCAGATGCCGAGCAGGCCGAGGATCACCGGCAGGTTGGCCTCGAGAGGGGCTTCGGCGAAATGGCGGTCCATCCAGTGAAATCCGTCCAGCATCGCCCGGAACGACTCGGGGCCGATCGCAATCATCAACGGCAGGCCGATCGCGCTGCAGAGCGAATAGCGGCCGCCCACCCAGTCCCAGAAGGGGAACATGTTCTCCCGCGCGATCCCGAACTCGGCGACACGGTCGGCCTGGGTGGAGATGGCGACGAAATGACGCGCGACGGCGCCATCGGCCTGGCCCAGACGGCCCAGAAGCCACCCGCGCGCCGTCCGCGCGTTGGTCATCGTCTCCTCCGTCGTGAACGTCTTCGACGCGACGATGAACAGCGTCTCCTCTGGCTCCATGTCCCGCAGGGTTTCGGCGAGGTGGGTGGCGTCGATGTTCGACACGAACTCCACCCGGAGCCGCCGGTCGGACCATGACTTCAGGGCCTGGTAGGCCATGGCCGGCCCGAGGTCCGATCCGCCGATGCCGATGTTGACGACGTTGCGAATCGGCCGTCCGGTGCAGCCGCGCCACTCACCCGACCGAACGCGCCAGGCGAAGTCGGCCATACGGTCGAGGACGGCGTGCACCTCAGGCACCACGTTGCGTCCGTTCACGCGGATCACGGCGTCGCGCGGCGCCCGCAGTGCGGTGTGCAACACAGCACGCCCTTCGGTCCGGTTGATCGGCGCCCCCCGCATCATCTCGCTGGCGGCGCCGCGGACGTCGGCGCGCTCGGCGAGGTCCAGCAACGCCCGAAACGCCGGTTCGTCGATGAGGTTCTTGGAGTAATCCAGGAACCAGTCGCCGGCCTCGACGCTGAACCGGCGGGCGCGGTCGGGGTCGACTGCGAAGAGGTCGCGCAGATGGGTCCTGGCCAGACGCCGCGCATGTTCGCGCAACGGCCGCAATTCCCGATCCAGCGAGCGACGGTTCTTCATTCCGATGCCCTCGATGCGCGATGTCCGGTGCCGCCAGGAACCACCACAACCTTCGCGCCGGATCCCGCGCGATGGCGGGCGAAAGCGGATCCGTCGCGGACTGCGACCTCCAGGCGGCCGGCTGATCCAATGTACACCAATTCCTCGCCGGGGGCCACGTCGCCGAATGTGCCGTGGAGTCGATCGAAGACGGCCCGGCCGATCCGCAGACGCCATCTGCCGCGAGGCAGGTGCTCGGGGCCGAGGTTGGTGATCAGATTGCCGAACCGGTCCACGTGGACGATGCGGCCCTCCACCCGGCCGCCCGGACGAGATCGGGGGCTCCAGTCGTCGAGGCAGACAATCCGGGGCAGCGGCGGGCCGGCGAGGCGGTCGGGACATTCGCCGGAGACCAGCCGGGCGGCGGCGACGGCGAAGATGTCCCGGCCATGAAAGGTGCGCGAGCAGCCGGCGGGACGTCGGACATTGGGGCGAAGGGCGCACACGATAAAGCTTCCGGCCGCCGCCTTGACGCCGGTCAGCAGCCCGTTGTCCGGGGCCAGAAGCCACCGGCCGTCCGCCCGCGCAAGCAGGATGGCCCGGCGGGTGCCGACCCCGGGGTCGACGACGGCGATATGGATCGTGCCGCGCGGCCAGAGGCTCCAATACCGCGAAAGGATCCAGGCAGCGGATCGGACGTTGCCGGGGGGGACATCGTGGGCGGCATCGATCACGTGTGTCCCGGGGGCGAGGCGTTCGATGACCCCGCGCATTTCGGCCACATAAGAATCGGCCCAGCCAAAATCCGTGAGCAGCGTGATGCAGGGGGGGGCGGTCCGTCTCATGGCGTCGGCGGGGTGCGTCGCCCAGACGGCCAGAGCAAGCCGGTCCGGCGTATGTAGTCCTCGTAGGCGGAAAAACGGCGGCGGAGGGCCGCCTCCTCCATCCGAATTTTGACCAAGAGAACCGCAAGCAGGGCAGCCCATCCAGCCGCCCGCGAGAGCGAGAACGTATGCAGCAGCATGCCGAGGGAAGCCAACAGAGCGGCCGAATACATCGGATGGCGGACGAAGGCGTAGGGGCCGTGCGTCACCAGCACGGCGTCGGCTCGCGGCTCAGGCCAGATCGTCAGCTGGCGCAGTCCCATCACCGCCAGCGACCAGAATCCGAGACCGATGCCTGCCAGCAGAAGCGCTGCTGCCGGCGCATCTGGCCATCGGGGACGGCTGCCGAGGATCATCCAGGCCAGCAGGCCCGCCTGAAACCCCGCCAGAACTCGTCCACGGATGCGACCAGATGCCGATGGCTGCATCGCGGGATAGAATACCCCGGCGCGGAGGAAAATCATGCGCGGATGGTTTGTTACGGGAACGGATACCGGCGTGGGAAAGACCGCGCTGGCCGCTGCGCTGCTTGCTGCCGGCCGGCTCGCCGGCCGTCCATGGGCGGCGATGAAGCCGGTCCAGACCGGGGTCCGGCGGGCTGGCGACGGTCGCCTGGCTGGCGACCTACGGTTGATCGCGGCGGCGGGAGGATGGGTGCCCTCGGCGGCGGAGCGATCGCTGGCGGCGCCGTACGTGTTTGCGGAACCCTGTTCGCCCCACCGGGCGGCGGCGCTGGAAGGTGCCGCGATCTCCTTCCGGCGCATTCGTCACGCGGCTCGCATGATGGCCGGCCGGTATGAAGCGCTAATTGTGGAAGGGGCCGGCGGGCTCCTGGTACCGGTACGCGGGCGACGGACGATGATGGACCTAGCTTGCGCACTCGGCCTTCCGCTGCTGATCGCCTCTCGGCCAGGGTTGGGGACGCTCAACCACACGTTGCTGACGGTGGCGGCCGCACGGCGGGCTGGCCTTGAGGTAGGGGGCGTCGCGCTGGTGCGAACCAAGGCCGGAGGCCCGACGGCGTTGGAGCTGGACAACGCGACGACCCTGCGCAGGTTGGGCGTGCCGGTCCTCGGCTGGCTGCCGTACATGCCCGGGTGGCCGCGGCGACCCCGATCGGCGGTCGAACTCATGTTGGCGGACCCGGCGGCGCGGTGGCTGCACCGGCTAGCGGCCGCCGCGGGGCGGTGGAGTTGAGCAGGCGGCGGGGTCGTGGCATAAGGGCGGGCCATGTCCGACGAGAAACCGCAGATAGGCCGTCTAGGTTCCTTTGTATTGTTGGCCTCGTGCCCCGACCGCAAGGGCATCGTGGCGGCGGTGACGGAGTTCATTTGCCGCCACGAGGGCAACATCCTTGATCTCGAGCAGCACGTGGCCTCCGACGACGCGATGTTCTTCATGCGCGTGGAAATCGACCGGAGCGGATTTCGCCTGGGCGAGGAGGAGTTCGCTACGGCGTTCCAGCCCATCGCCGGGCGATTTGCGATGCAGTGGGAACTGCGCCGCACGGACCGACGGCCCCGGATGGCAATCGCCGTGACCCGCGAGCCGCATTGTCTGTACGACATCCTTGTGCGCCACCAGTCGGGCGAGTGGGCCGTGGACATCCCGCTGGTCTTTTCGAACCGCGAGGACCTTCGCGCGACGGTCGAGCGGTTTGGCATCCCGTTCCACGTGTTTCCGATCACGCCCGACACCCGGGAGGCGCAGGAGGCGCGTGAGCTGAAGTTGCTGGCGGAGGAGAGGGTGGACTTCCTCGTGCTGGCCCGCTACATGCAGATCCTCGGTCCGGCCTTCGTACACGCGTACCCGAACCGCATCTTAAACATCCATCACTCGTTTCTGCCGGCGTTTGCGGGTGCCCGGCCGTATCATGCGGCGTTCGAGCGGGGCGTGAAGATTATCGGCGCAACGAGCCATTACGTCACCGCGGAGCTGGACCGCGGACCGATCATCGAGCAGGACGTGATCCGGGTCAGTCATCGCGACTCGGTCGAGGAGATGATCCGCAAGGGCCGCGACAACGAGAAGGTCGTACTCGCCCGCGCGATTCGGGCTCACCTGGAGCACCGGATTCTCGTGTATCAGAACCGGACCGTGGTTTTCGGCTGACGAGCCCAGCGCGAATTAGCCGGGCTCGTCTGAGGCCCACGGTGGTTGTTCCGGCAGGGCGACAAGAAATTCCCGTTCCAGCCCATCGAGCCATGGCGGAGGCCGGCCGTCGCGGATGTCCGGCCACAGGTCGTCGCGAAGCCGTCTCCAAGACTCCGCTTCTCGAGCGGGGAGGATCGGGATGAACGCCGCCCCGGTCTTCCGCGCTGCCTCGAGGTCACCGTAGGCGTCGCCAACGACGAACAGCGCGCCCGCCGGCGGGGACCATTGTCCTGCGGCCGCGGCGATCTGGCGCTCCTTGCTGCCGGCCTCGCTTCCCCAGATGGCCGCGACGAATCGGTCGAGGCCCGCCGCCGTCCATTCGCGGACCAGTTGCGCGGAGGGCGCTTGGGAGATCACCACCCACGTGGCCTGCGCCGACAGCTCACGCAGTGCGGCCTCCGCTTCGGCCACCGGGGTCACGGGGGGAATGGCGGCGAGCCGCGCGCTGAGGCTTTGCGACCAGGCGAGCGTTCGGGAGAGAAACGGCTTGCCGCCGGCCGCCGCCGCCAGCGCGTCGTCCGACAACCCGCCCCCCTCCTGAAGATAGGCCCGAAGCGGCGATGGATCCGGCAACCGGATCGTGACGCCGCGCACCGCCGGATGGGAGGGCAGCAGCTCGAAGACCTTGACGAGAAGCAAAAAACGGTGGCGGCCCCGCCAACGACTGTTCAGGTTGACGAACCGCACGACATCCTCCGCCGCCGCGGCGACGGCCGCGAGCTCGAAGACTTCGATGAGGGCGTCGCGCATGGCGGCGAACTTGAGCGGCATGTTCGGGAACACCGAACCGTCGGAATCGAGGGCGATCAGTGGGCGTTGTTCGTGGCTCATGGCGCCTCGGAATCGGCTTCGATTCGAAAACGGGCACGCAGACCTCCGGGGGTGGAGATGGCGACCGCCTCGGCGGGGCCTAACGGCCGGAGCCAGTCCAGACGGTCGGCCCAGGCGTCGAGCCGGGCCCGCAGGGGCGCGGAGCTGTCCGCGTCAGCCACCAGACGGAGAAGGGAGTAGACCGACAGCGTCAGCCGGGCGGTCTCGGCGGCCCGGCCTACGTGGGCTTTGAAACGGACGGCGGCGGATTCCGCTGGCAGCCCTTCGGAGCTCGTGGACGCGGCGGCTTCGACCGCGCGGAGCAACCGCAGCGTATCCGCCGAAAGCGCCGCCACCATCCATCCATCGATGATCCCGTAGGCGATACATTCGCCGACGGGCAGCCCCCGGTAGGGGTTCTCTCCCGTGGCCTCGACCACGGTCAGAAGGGGGTCGCCTGGCATCGGCCCGGTGATCAGGCCCCAACGCGTGCGCGCGTTCCAGCGGTCCAGCAGGGACGAAAGCCTCGAAGAGAATTCGGACGGGTTGCGCAGCGGAAACGCCAGCGTGACGCCGGGAACGCGGAGTCCGCGGAAACGCCCCGTCAAAGGCGGGTCGTGGATGCCCACATACCAGCATCCGGCGCTCTCGGACGATAAGAAGCCGAACAGCTCCTCCGCCCAGCCGGCGGCGGGAACCAGCCCCCAGGCGTTCAGTTGGGAGTGCGACAGGGCGCACGAAATGGCGGCGCGCGCAACCGCTGCACGGGCCAGCGGAGGCGCGGGGCGGCCGTCCGCCGCTGCGGCGGAGTCCGACCGCCCGCCCTCGAAACCGTCCAGGTCGAGGATTCCGACCATGGCTTCTCCGTCCAGACGGTCCAGCGCGATTCGGACCGAATCGGGGCCCGGCCCGACGCCCAGATCGATCAGGAGCGTGTCCGGCGTCCGCTCGCGAATCATTTCGACGGCTCGAGGCGCACGCGGCAACAGGCCGTCGTAGGCGTCCAGCAGCCGTAGCAGGTCCGCGGGCTGAGGCGAGAGGCACGCCAGCAGCAGGCCGTCCTCGATCGCAAAGGCCAGGTAGTGCCGATCCGGAGTCAGCGGGCGGCTCCAGAGCCAGAGGGGACGGCCGCGGTGGACCGCATATTTCCGGAAACCGCGCATCCGGCCGGCGTGCAGGCCGAAGCGCCATCGCCAGGCGCGCGGCCCGAGCCAGGCCGCGGCGCCGATGGCGGTGCCCCGTCGCCCCGAGGCGAGGTCGAACATCCAGATCTCCCGGGCGCCGACCTGGCGGACCCAGAGGGCGGTGTCCGGCGACGTCAACAAGGTACGCCATTCCTGCTCGTCCGTCCCCATCCAGCGTCCGACGGCGCCGGCCGGCCAGCTTCGCGCAAGGGCATCCCATCGGGCGGCCGGCGAGACGTGCCGGCTGACCCATCGCGATCCCAAGGGCACGGCGCGCGGGAAGGCCCCGGGCCGAAACGGCGTGTGGAAGGTCCATGCCGCCGCGGCCACCGCCGAGACGAGAGCCAGCGCGGGGGTCAGCCGCCGCACGGATCCCTTCCCGTCCGCAGCGAACCGGTCAATTCGGCGACGGACCGCAGACCGTGGCGGACCAGATACTCCCGGATGCCGTCGACGACGGCGTGGGCGGTCCGGGGCTCGACGAACGTAGCGGTGCCCACGGCGACGGCGGCGGCGCCGACGATGAGGAACTCGATCGCGTCGGCCGGCGACACGATCCCGCCCATGGCGATCGTCGGGATGCGGACCGCCCCGGCGGCCTCCCAGACCAGCTTCACTGCGATCGGGTGGATGGCGGGGCCCGTCAGGCCGCCGATGACGTTGGCGAGCTTCGGTCGGCGGGTCTCGATGTCCACCGCCATAGCGGGCACGGAGTTGATCAGCGAGATCGCGTCGGCGCCGCACTCCTCCGCCGCGCGGGCGAACGCGGCGATGTCGCTGACGTTCGGCGCCAGCTTCGGAATAATCGGCTTCGAGGCCCGAGCCCGAACGGTTTCGACCACGCGGCGGAAGGAGTCGAGCCGGACGCCGAAGGCATGGCTGCCCTCCCGGATGTTGGGGCAGGAGACGTTGATCTCCAGCGCGTGCACGCCGTCGGTGGCGTCCAGGCGCGCGGCCACCTCCCCGTATTCCTCCACGGTTCGGCCCCAGATGTTCACGATGACCGGTGTGGGCACGGAGCGCAGAAAGGGGAGGTACTCGCGCACAAAGCCTTCGAGGCCGGGGCCGGGCAGGCCGATGGCATTGATGAGGCCCGAGGGCGTCTCGACCGTGCGAGGCGGGGGATTGCCCCGGGTGGGCTCGAGGCAGATGCCCTTGACCACGATCGCGCCAAGCCGTTCCAGGTCCACCAGTTCGGCGTATTCCGGCCCGTAGCCAAACGTCCCCGAGGCGACCATCACCGGGTTGCGCAGGGACAACGAACCGATCCGGGCGGACAGGTCGGGCGTCGGGGTCATGACGGAAGGGCCTCCGACTGCACGAAGTAGAATTCGAGGCCGCGGGGGCTGATGTGCGCAATGCGATAACTGCACGCGCGGAGCTGTTGCACGGCCAACTCCGTCCGCGACAGGGGAACGGAAGGGTAGTTGTGATGGAACTCGACCAAAAGCTGGCCTGGGTGCGGACCGTTGCGCGCCATGTCGGCGATGACCTCGTACTCGCCGCCCTCGATGTCCATTTTCAGGAGGTCCACGTGATCGTGGCCGAGTTCGCGCGCCAGGGTGGACAGGCGGCGGACGGGGGCCGTCAACGCAGGGGGGGGGGCGGTGGCGCAGCGGGGAATCGACGTGAAGTGGGCGGACGAGGGCGAGCGGGGCGCATAGAACACCTGGTCGCCGTCGATCGCGGCCAGGCCGAGAGGGTGAAACCTGAACTGCGGCGGCAGGCTCTGCCTGCCGATCCACTCGATCGAAACCGGCGTGGGATCGAATGCGTGGAGGGTCGCACCGAAGCGCCGAATGACCCACAGATCGAAGCCGATGTGCCGGCCGACGCCGACGGAGTAAACGACGCTGTGGGCACCGAGGCCGAAGGGACAGAGCGTCCAGCAGCCGGGGTCGTCGCCCGCCCGCTCGAGCGGCGCAGCGACCTCGACCGTCAGGCCGCACCGTCGCAGTGCCCACCGGCGCAGTGCATCGTGCAGGCCGGGCGTCATTCGCCGTCCTCCCAGACGATGTCACGGCATTCGAACACGGGGCCCTCGCGGCAGACGCGTGCCCACGTCCACCCGTCCGGAGCGGCCGGGTCGCGCACCTTCTGGACACAGGTCAGACAGGCGCCGACGCCGCAGCCCATGGAGCGGTCCACGGAGAGCCACGCACGCCATCCGCCGGCGATGGCGCGGTCGCCCACGGCCCGGAGCATCGGGTTGGGCCCACAGGCGAACAGCTCGGGGCGCCGGTCTCCGAGGTCCGCCGCCAGCCAGGCATCGAGGGGAGCGGTCACCAGGCCGCGGACACCCAGCGACCCGTCCTCCGTCGCGATCCGTACCTCCCAGCCGAGGGCTTTGAATTCGGGCACGCAGAGGATGTCCGAGGCCGTGGCGCCGCCGACGAAAACGATCCCTGCGCGGCGGACGGCCCGGGCCAGGAGGTAGAGCGCCGCCATTCCGTAGCCGCCGGCGACGAGCGCCGGCACAGTCACCGGAGAAGGCATCGGAAAGCCGTTGCCGAGCGGTCCCAACAGACCGACGGCGTCGCCACGGCTAAGCCTCTGCATGGCCCGCGTGCCCCGTCCGAGGGGCTTGTAGAGAATCTCCAGCATGTCCGCGTGGGTGCGAAACACGCTGAATGGTCGCCGCAGGATGGCGTCGGCGGGCGCCGGCAGGCGCATATGGACGAACTGGCCGGGCCGCACCTCGGGAGCGATTGCCGGCGCGTGAAGCACCAGCCGCCGATAGTCGCCCTGATCGGCGAACTGTTCGATGACGGTGGAGTTCTCCAGCCTCATGTGCCGTCGCAAGCCGGCGCAGTTTGGGGTTCGTCGGCAGGCAGGTCAACTGCGCGGCGGTAGGCCGCCAGGGTGCGGCGGGCGGTCTCCTCCCACGAGAACAACGCCGCCCGGCGGAGGCCGCGGGCGCGCAAGTCCGCGGCAAGTCGGGGGTCGGCGAGGACGCGGAGGATCGCGTCGGCCACGGCGGCCTCGTCTTCCGGGGGAACGAGGAGCGCGGCGTCGCCGGCCACCTCGGGCAGGGAGCTTCGGTTGCCGCAGACCACTGGCACGCCGCAGGCCATCGCCTCCAGGACGGGGAGGCCGAAGCCCTCGTAGAGGGACGGAAACGCGGCGACATGCGCGCCGTGGTAGAGCGCCAGCAACGCATCGCCGGCGACGTAGCCTTTCCACTCGATCGCGCCTTCGACGCCCGTCTCGCGTGCGGTCGCCTCGGCCTCGGGGTATCGGGGATCGGGAGGGCCGACCACGATCAGACGGGCTGCCGGGATCCGGCGATGAACGCGTGCGAAGGCGCGGACGAGCAGCGGCAGGTTCTTGTATGGGTCCCGGCGTCCGATGTAGAGCACGACCGGCGGGCCGGACGGCGGCTGGGGGGTGGGCCGGAACATCGGATCAGCCGCCTCAGGCGTGACGACGATCCGCGATGGATCCACGCGGGGGAATGTCCGCCGCACGTCGTCGGCCGTGCTGCCACTGGGCACGACGATCGCCGAGGCGCGACGGACAGAGGCGGCCATCATCAACCGCAACACCGGCAGCCACCGCGTCTTTCGCGCCCGTGGCGTGTAGCGGGGGAAGAGAAGCGGGATCAGGTCGTGGATCGTCACCACGGCTCGTGGCCGGCGGCCGCTGGGGGCGACGGCCGGGAAGGGGAGCATGAAATTGGGGCTGTGGAACACGTCGGCCCGCAAGTCGCGCAACCGCGCTGCCATGCCAAGCTGCCCGCTCGGCGAAAATGGCCGCCACGGGACCAACTCGACCGCGAAGTTAGGCGGAGGGGTCCAGCCAGCCCCGGCACCTGTCTCACGCGCCAGCAATTGCGGAGAATCGAAGATCGCCGTGAACGTCATCTCCGGCGCCAACAACGGCAGACGCCGCATCAACTGGCGAGTGTAGTTTCCGATCCCGGAGATCTCGGGAAAAATCCATCGTGCGTCCAGCACCGCGTGGAGGGGGCTCACCGCCGGCCTCCCGACCTCGCGCGGGGCGGACGACGGGCGACGGCCCGGTAAACCGCCCATGTCCGCCGCGCGGTGTCGTCCCACGAAAACCGGGCTGCGTTCGTCCGTCCACGAGCCGCCATGTCGCGACGCAGCGTTTCGTCGCCCAACACGCGCGCGATGGCCGTCCGCCATTCCTCCGGATCGAAGCCCCGCACGATCTGAGCGGCATCGCCGCAGATCTCCGGCAGCGAACCGCCGTCCGAGACGATCGCCGGCGTGCCCACCGCCATGGCCTCGAGCGGCGGAAGGCCGAAACCCTCGTAGAGCGATGGCAAGACGAACGCCGCCGCCCCCTCGTAGAGCGCC
>CAKZPT010000048.1 GCA_937139365.1 uncultured bacterium
TCGCTGACCAGCTTCAGGGCGTTCTGCGAAACGTCGAATGCCGTCGCATCGAACAGCGGGAGACCAAACTCCACCGAGTTAGCGGCCGCGAGCTGCGCAGCAGAAACGACCCGCTTGTCCGCGAGGTAGTTGGCTATCGGGCGTTTCTCACTGCTCGCTGCGGCCATGGCGGCGCTGAGCCTGTCGGCCTGGATGCTTCATCTGACGCAGATCTGGGTGTTCGCCCGCGCGCTCGGCGAGCTCCTCCAAGGCCGCCTGACCGCCGACCTGGCCGTGTCCCTCGCCGCTGTTGGCGCGCTATTCATCGGGCAGAACCTCGCCGCTGCCGAGGTCATGTTCATCATGTTGCTTGGCGGGGCCCTGGAGGAATACACCGCCGGCCGCGCGCGCTCCGGCATCGCCGCCATCCTCGCCCTGCGGCCGGCCGTCGCGCGCGTGCGGCGGGACGGGCAGGACCTGACCGTCCCCGTCGCCGACGTCCGCCGCGACGACGTCGTTCTCCTCCGCCCCGGCGACCGCATCCCGGTGGACGGCCGCGTGCTGCGCGGCGGATCGGCCGTGGACGAGAGCGCCATGACCGGCGAGGCGGTGCCGGTGGACAAGGGGCCCGGCGACGACGTCTACGAGGGCACCACCAACCTTCACGGCGCGATGGAGATCGAGGTGGTGCGGCAGGGCGCCGATACCGCGCTCGCGCGCGTGCTCCACCTCGTCGAGGAGGCCGCCGCCTCCCGCGCCCCGATCCAGCGCCTCGCGGACCGCTGGGCCCGCTGGTTCGTGCCGGCCGTCCTCCTTGCCGCGGGACTGGTCGCCTGGCGTAGCCGGGATCCCATCCGAGCCGTTTCGGTCCTCGTCGTCGCCTGCCCATGTGCGCTGGTGCTGGCAACGCCCGCCGCCATCGCCGCCGCGATTGGCGCCCTGGCGCGCCGCGGCGTGCTGGTCAAGGGCGGCGCCGCGCTCGAGACGCTCGCACGGTTGCGAAGCATCCTGTTCGACAAGACCGGCACCCTCACCCAGGCCCGTCTGCAAGTGGCCGCCGTGGTGCCGGCTGCCGGCCTGCATCCCGACGGCGTCCTGGCCACGGCCGCCGTCGTGGAGCAAGCCTCCGAACACCCCATTGCCCGCGTGATCGTCGAGGAGGCACGTCGCCGTGGCCTCGCATGGGCAGACGCACAGGGCTTCCTGGCGCACCCCGGTCTCGGCGCGCAGGCCGACGTGGCCGGCGAAACGTCGTGGGTCGGCAACGCCCGTCTGATGGCCGGACAGCGCGTCTCCATCCCGCCGGAACTGCTCGAGCGGACCGCGGCGCTCTCGGCCGGCGGCTGCACCGTGGTCTGGGTCGCCTCCGGCGGCCGCTGCCTCGGCGCGATCGCGGTGCGCGACTCGATCCGCCCCGAGGCCGTCGCCGCCCTCCACGATCTGCGCCGCATCGGCCTGCCGAGGATCGCCCTGGTCACCGGCGATCAGGAGCCCGCCGCCCGCACCGTCGCCGCCGCCCTGGGCATCCCCGAGGTCCGGGCCCAGCTCCTGCCGTCCGACAAGGTCGCGGAGGTCCGCCGCCGCGCGGCCGAGGCCGGCCCCGTCGCGATGATCGGCGACGGCATCAACGACGCACCCGCCCTGGCCGCCGCCGACGTCGGCATCGCGATGGCCGACATCGGGACCGATGTCGCCGTCGAATCAGCGGATGTCGTGCTGATCGGCGGTGACCTGCGCAAGGTCGGCCGCGCCGTCGCCACGGCGCGACGTGCGCGGAGGATCGTGGTCCAGAACATCCTGGGGTTCGCTCTGCTCTTCAACGGGGCCGCCGTCGCGATGGCGGCGCTCGGACGCCTGCCGCCGGTGGCCGCCGCCGTCGTGCACCAGATCGGCTCTCTCGCGGTCATCCTCAACTCCATGCGCCTGTTGATCGACGCGGAGGGATGGCGGCGGCGCGCAACGCAGGCCGCGGACCTCCTGCGGCGCCGGCGCCGCGCGCTGGCCCACGCCGGCGCCGTCGGCGCCGCGCTCGCTTGGGCTGCCTCGGGCGTTTCGGTCGTCGGCCCCGGCCAGGTGGCCGTGGTGCGGACGTTCGGACGCGCCGAGCCGGCCCCGCGTCTGTCCGGCCTACACTGGCGTTGGCCGTGGCCGTTCGGCCGCATCGACCGTCTCCGGCCTCTCGAAGTGCGTCGCGTTGAGATCGGCTTCCGCTCGGTGCCCGGCTCGATGCCCGAACCTCCCGCCTATGACTGGAACATCCAGCACCGCGGCGGGCGGTACGTGCGGGTCGAGGACGAGGCGATGGTGTGGACCGGGGACGAAAATCTCGCCGACCTGAACCTCGTCGTTCACTACCGTGTCAGCGACCCGTACGCGGCCCTCTTCCGCGTCGGGGCCGGCGGCGGTGCGGATCGATGGGACGAGTGGATTCGTCGCGCCGCCGAGGCCGCGCTGCGCGCCGAAGCCGCTGGGTCGACGGCCGAGGCGGTACTGTCCGACCGCCGCCGGGAATTCGAGGCGGCCGTCGCGCGACGGCTGTCCGCCGCCCTCGCCTGGGCCGGAAGCGCGTTCGAGGTCCTCGAGTGCCGCCTGGCCGACGCCCATCCGCCGCTGGAGGTCGTGCCCGCCTTCCGCGAGGTCACCGAGGCCCACGAGGCGCAGGAGGCGCGGATCAACATGGCCCAGGGTCACCAGTTCGCCACGCGCTCGCTGGCCCGCGGCGAGGCTGTGCGCCGCCGCGTCGACGCCGCCGCCGCCGCCACGAATCGCGTGTTGCGCGCGCTGGGTGAGGCGGAACGATTCGCGCGGGCGGCCGGCACATGGCGCGAAGCGCCCGATGTCGGAACGATCCGCCTCCGCTTCGACGCCCTCGAGGCCGTCCTGGAGGGCCGCCGCAAGTTGATCCTGGACAGCGCCGCCGCGGGCGGCCGCCGCCTGATCTGGCTGGGGACCGGCGGCGAACTCTTCCGGGACCCTACGCCTTCGCCCGCCCCCGCCAACGCCGCCGCGCAGGAGGAGACGTCCCCATGAAACGATGGATGCCCGGGCTGCTGACCGCGCTGGCCGCCGTCGCGGCAGCCCGAAGCGTAGTCTTCGTGGACGAGACACAGCATGCCATCGTCACGCTGTTCGGCCGCCCCGTGCGCGAGCTCGACCGGCCTGGCCTTCACTGGAAGGCGCCCTACGAGTCCGTGTTGCGCCTCGATCGACGGCTACAGATGTATGACCCGCGCCCCTCGGAGTTTCTGACGCGCGAAAAGAAAAACCTCGACCTCGACGTGTTTGTCCTCTGGCGCATCGCCCAGCCGCGGCGGTTTCTCGAGACCGTCATCGACCCGGCCGGCGCCGAGGCGCGGTTACACGACCTGGTCTGGTCGGAGCTGGCCGCCGAGGTCGGCCGCAATCCGCTGGAGGCGTTCGTCTCCACCAACGCTGCCCTCCGCCGGCTGGACGAGTGCGTGCGGGCGGTGGCCGACCGCTCCGCGGCCCGCGCCCGCGAGGCCTACGGCATCGAGGTCGCCGACGTCCGCCTTAAACGCATCAACCTGCCGGCGCAGGTCCGAGAAAGCGTGTTCCAGCGAATGCGCGCCGAACGCGGACGCATCGCCCGGCAGTACCGCGCCGAGGGCGAGGAAGAGGCCATGCGCATCATGGCCGACGCCGACCGCGAGCGGACCGTCCTGCTCGCCGAGGCCGCCGCCGAGGCCGAACGCATCCGAGGTCGCGCGGAGGCGGAGGCCGCGCGCATCTACGCCGAGGCGCACCGCGCCGATCCGGCCTTTTACGAGCTGATCCGCACCCTCGATGCGTGCCGGAGGATTTTCGATCCGCAGACCACCTTGCTGCTGGCCGCCGACTCTCCGCTCCTGCGCCCCCTGTTCAACGCCGCGGCCGGCGGCCGCGCGGAGACGCCGCGTTGATGCACTACGTCCCCGACCACGGCCCGCCCATCCGGCCGCCCGCCCCGCCGCCCGTGCGGGACGCGGCGTCGCCGAGCCGGCCGCCGCTGCCGGGACTAGCCGCGCTGGCTGTCCTGGCATGGCTGGCCACGGGACTCTACACCGTCCAGCCCAACGAACAGGCAGCCGTCCGGCGATTCGGACGCCTCCTGCCGGAACCGCGCGGGCCCGGCCTCCACCTGGGCCTGCCCGCCGGGCTCGACCGTGTTACGCGCGTTCGGCTGCACGAACTGCGCCGCGCCCCGATCGGCGCGCCGGCCGGCGCCCGCCTCGTCGGGCGCGAGTCCACGCTGGCGCCGGAGCACCTGGCCGGCGACCGGAACCTCGTCCGGCTCTCCGGCGTGATTCAGTATCGGGTCGAGGACCTGCGGGCCTTTCTGTTCGCCGCCGCCGATCTACCGGCCATCGTCGGCAACCTTGCCGCCGCCGCGCTGGGCGGCGCCGTCGCCGGCCTGGGCGTGGACGACCTGCTCACCGTCGCGCGGACAGCCCTGCAGGAACACGTGCGCGCCGAAACGCAATCGGCCGCCGACGCGCTTGGCCTTGGCGTGCGCGTGGCCGCCGTGACGCTCGAGGAAATCGCCCCGCCGGTCGAGGTCGCCGAAGCCTTCCGCGACGTCGCGGCCGCCCGCGAGGACCGGCAGCGCACGGTGAACGAGGCCGAGGGCTACGCCAACCGCGTCCGGCCGCAGGCACGCGGCGAGGCCGACCGCCTCCGCCTGCAGGCGCAGGGGGAGGCCGCAGACCTCGTCGCCCGCGCCCGGGGTGGCGCCGAAGCGTTCCGCGCGCTGGCGCGCGAGGCGGCCGAGCACCGCGAGCTGGTCGCCCGGCGCCTGGCCCTCGAAACGGCCGAGGCCGTGCTGCCCGGCGTTCGTAAAATCGTCCTCGATCCGGAAGCCCGGCGGAGGGCCGACCTGATCCTTCCGCCGCCTTCGCCGTGAACCGCATCAGCTCCGCGCTGGCGGCGATCCTGCTGGTCGTCCTCGGCCTGTGGTTCCACCGGCGCGGCGGCGGAGCCGGCCGGCCGGAGTCCGTCGTATCGGCATGGTACGACGCTGCGGCGCGGGGCGACGAGGCCGCATGTCTCGCGCTGACGGACGGCCCGCTCCGGTCCTCGCTGCGATCGACCCTCGACCAGCAGGGTCGCGAGGCCTTTCGCGCGGGCCTGCGCGCCTCGGCGGCGGGGTTGCGGGGGATCTCCACCCGGCGGCTCGGCGAGGAGACGGACGCCGTCGCCCTCGAGGTCGAACTGGTCTACGAGGACCGCAACGAGCGACAGACGGCGCGCTTGGTCCGGCGGGCCGGCCGCTGGCGGCTGGCCGAACTCGGGGGAGCGGAGGCCGTTCGACCGCCCGTCCGCTACGGGACCCCCGTCTACGAGTAGCGCCGCTCCGCCGGAGGCGGCGCAACTGCCATCCATGTTCCGTCCGACGCGGCGACCGCGGCTCATGCCGCCGCTCTAGCGTCCCAGGGGCCGTAATCGGCCGTCGCGGGCCGAGGCCGCAGCGCCCCTTCGCGGACGCCGTTTGACAGGGCGGTCCGCCGCGCACGAGGATGCCGTTCCCCGCCGCGCGTGCACCCCGCGGCAGCCGGCGTGCCGAGGAGCCATCATGATCTTAGATCTGTTTTGCCTTGACGGCCGCGCGGCCGTGGTGACGGGCGCATCGCGCGGACTGGGTCGGGCCGTCGCCGAGGCGCTGGCCGAGGCCGGCGCGGACATCGTCTTGACGGCCACTCGCCCGTGTGCACAGACGGCCGACGCCATCCGCGCCCTGGGTCGCGTCGCGGTCGACCTGCCAGCGGACGTCGCCGCCCCCGACACGCCGCAGCGCATCGTCGCGGCGACGCTGGAACGTTTCGGCCGGCTCGACATCCTGGTCCACAACGCCGGCGTCATCCGGCGCGCGGACTTTCTCAACCACACGGACGAGGATTTCGACCGCGTCCTCGATGTGCACCTGCGCGCTGCATTCCGGCTCGGTCGCGCCGCGGCCCGGCCCATGGCCGCCGCTGGCGGCGGCGCGATCGTCCACATCGTCTCCATGCTCTCCTTTCAGGGCGGCATCCGGGTGTCGTCCTACGCGGCGGCCAAGAGCGGCCTGCTCGGCCTCACGCGCGCGATGGCCAACGAGCTGGCCCCGCTGAACATCCGCTGCAACGCGATCGCGCCGGGCTACATGGCCACCGACATGACCGCCCCGCTGCGGGACGACGAACGCCGCAACGCCGGAATCCTGGAGCGGATTCCCGCCGGACGGTGGGGCCGGCCGGAGGACCTGAAGGGGGCGGTCGTGTTCCTCGCGTCGCCGGCCTCGGCCTACGTCAACGGCGCGGTGCTGCCGGTGGATGGCGGATGGCTGGCGCGATGACCGCCACCCGACCGACCGTGGCCGCCGCGCGTCCAATCCCTGGACGCGACGGCGAGCGGAGCTTCCAATCCTTGGACTCCTTCGGGCCGCCGCCGTTGCGGCCGCGCCCGTCCATTCGAACTCGGGCTACGCCGTAGCGGTGTCCGAGCGGACCCTCGCCGACGGCGGATGGGCGGCGGTCGTGGCGGAGCTCGAACGCCGGCAGGAGGCCGCCGTCATGCCTGGCGGGAGACGATTGAAGACCTCCGCGAGTCGCTGCGGGCGCAGAGGCCCGGCCTCGTCGCCTTCGTCGCGGTGCCCGCGGAAACGTCGCGCGAATTCGGTATGGAGGTCCACGGGCTCTGCCGCAACCACGACGACGATCCGTGGGGCGACTACCTCTGAGGCATTGTCACGAGGCTGGAGGTGGAACGGGCGCGGGGGAGGTCAAAACGCCGTTGCCGCTGATCATGCGACGCGCCCTGGGCGCCGCGGCGAGACCGGGAGGCGGTGACGGCCGGCCGTGGCGGCTGGCGTCCTGGCCCAGCCACGCCTATAATGCGCTGAAATTTGGGAGGGCTCCAATGACGATCACGATCCGTCGTTTCGCCTTCG
>CAKZPT010000049.1 GCA_937139365.1 uncultured bacterium
CGGACAAAGTGCCTGTCCCCTTTTTGTGGCCGGATGGGGTCTGGGTGGCCGCCTTTCTTCCCGCCATGGCCGGCGGGCGTGAAGAGGCTTGACGCTGGGGGGTTGCCGGGCGGAAAACGTGGGCACGCAGAAGGCGGCGTGGGGAACGGGAAAGCGCGGGTGCCTCAATGTGGCAGGACCCGGGCCATTCCGTTAACGTGGGGCGCCCGGGCGCTTTGCCCGGCGAGGAGCCGTGACCATGCGCGAGATCACCACCGCCGCCCGAACGATCTACGCCGGCCGCGTCGTGCGGCTCGAGGTCCACGACGTCTGCCTCGAGGATGGACGAACCTCGACCCGGGAGATCGTGCGCCATGCCCCGGCGGTCGCGGTGCTGCCGCGTCTGCCGGACGGCCGTTTTCTGCTGGTCCGGCAGTTCCGGAAAGCAGTGGACGCGGAGGTGGTCGAACTGTGCGCGGGGCTTCGCGAGCCCGGCGAGCCGGCGGAGGAGGCGGCGCGCCGGGAACTGGCGGAGGAGACCGGCTGCACGGCTCGGCGGCTGCAACCGCTGGGCCGCGTGTGCGTCTCGCCGGGCTACACGGACGAGTGGATCGACCTGTTTTACGCCGAGTGTGACCCGCCCTCCGGCGACAACGACCTGGACGCGGACGAACACGTCGAGGTCGTGGCCCTGGGCCGGGCGGACCTGGAGACGGCGTTGCGCGAAAACCGCATCCGCGACGCCAAGACGTTCGCGGCCTGGGCCCTCGCGCACCTGCGGGGATGTCTGGATGCCGATTGACTACGACCGCGAGCTGAACGCGGAGCAGCGCGCGGCGGCGCTGGCCCCGGACGGCCCCGTGCTGGTCATCGCCGCTGCCGGGACGGGAAAGACGCGGACGCTGACCTACCGCGTCGCCCATCTGGTGGAGCGCGGCGTGCCGCCCGACCGCATCCTGCTGCTGACCTTCACCAACCGCGCGGCGCAGGAGATGCTCGAACGCGCGCGCGTTCTCGTCGGCGAACGGGTCGGTAGCGTCTGGGGCGGCACGTTCCACCACTTCGCCCACCGGGTCCTGCGCCGCTGCGTGGAGGCCGCCGGGCTCGATCCCGGCTTCGCGATCCTCGATGAGGACGACGCCGTGGCGGCGATGCGCCGTTGCACCGCCGACCTCCGCAAGCGGCACGCACATTTTCCCAAGCCCGAGGCCTTGATGGACGCCCTGAGCCTGGCGCGCAACCGGCGCGCGGATCCCCTGGCCGACCTCGCCGACCGCTTCGCCGACCTCGCCCTGCCGGAGTCGGTGTGGGAGGAGACCGTCCGCGCCTACGCCGCCGCGAAGCGGGAGCTTCGGGCGGTGGACTTCGACGACCTGTTGGAGAGGACGCTGGAGGTGTTCGAACGCCATCCCGCCGCGCTCGACTACTACCAGCGCAAGTTCCTGCACGTGCTGGTGGACGAGTACCAGGACACCAACCCGCTTCAGGCACGGCTGGTGGACCTGGTCGCGGGTCTGCACCGCAACCTGCTGGTGGTCGGCGACGACTTCCAGAGCATCTACGCCTGGCGCGGCGCGGATTACCGCAACTTCCTGTCGTTCCCTCAACGCTATTCCGACGCGCGCGTGTTTTTCCTCGAGACCAACTACCGCAGCGTGCCGGGCATCCTCGCCGTGGCCAACGCCTCGATCGCCGGCAACCCGGACCAGTTCCAGAAGACCCTGCGGGCCGTGCGGACTGGTGGGGAGCCGCCGGTGCGGGTGCGGCTGCGCGACGGCCAGCATCAGGCGCGCTGGGTCGTCGGCCGGGTGGCCAACCTCCTCGGCGAGGGGATCCCGCTGCGCGAGATGGCCGTCCTCTACCGTTCGCACTTCCACGCGCTCGAATTGCAGATGGAGCTGGCTCGCGCCGCGGTGCCGTACTCGATCACCTCCGGCGTCCGTTTCTTCGAGCAGGCGCACATCAAGGACGCCCTCGCCCCCCTGCGGCTGGCGTGGCAGCCGTCGGACACGCTGGCATTTGCGCGCCTGGCGGGCCTGCTTCCGCGGGTTGGCGAGCGGACCGCCCGCTCCCTCTGGGCGACGCTGGGCGGGAGGTGGAGCCCCCTGGTCTCGGAAGACCTCGACCGCCTTGCGGCCGTCCTGCCCGAGGCGGCGCGGACCGACTGGGCCGCCATCGCCGACGCCTTCCGGCGCGTGGATCCCCGGCGGCCGGCGGACTTGCTGGGCGCCTTCCGCGCCGCCTTTTACGACCGCCACCTGTCGGAGGCGTTCGAGGACCCCGCACGGCGCCAGGAGGACCTGGAGGAGCTGGAACGGTTCGTCGCCGGCTACCCGACGCTCGGCGATTTCCTCCACGAGGTCGCCCTGTTGACCAACGTCGACACTCACCGGCCGCGTCCCGGCACGCCGGCGCCGGACCGCCTGCTGCTGTCCACCGTCCACCAGGCCAAGGGGCTGGAGTGGCGTGCGGTCTTTCTGCTGTGGATGGACGAAGGGATGTTCCCCGCCGGCCGCGCGCTGGAGGCGGGCGCGGACGGCGCCGCGGAGGAGCGCCGCCTCTTCTACGTCGCCGTCACCCGCGCCCGCGACCTCCTCTGCCTCTGCGTGCCAAAGATGCGCAGGGGCCGCGATGGGCGGATCCAATACTTCGCGCCCTCCCGCTTCCTCGAGGAGCTCCCCGCCGGGCTGGCGCGCGTCGAAACGCCGCCGCTCTGGTAGCCGCGGCGCCCGGCTTGCCATCCGGCCGGTTTTCGGACATCCTGTAGGCCCTTTTTTCCCGAATTCGGAGACCGGAGTGGCGTCATGAACCGAACCGTCGAACTGTCGAAGGTGCGCAACATCGGCATCATGGCGCACATCGATGCCGGCAAGACCACGTGCAGCGAACGCATCCTGTTCTACGCCGGCAAGACCCACAAGGTCGGCGAGGTCCACGACGGCACCGCCGTGATGGACTGGATGCCGCAGGAGCAGGAGCGCGGGATCACGATCACCTCGGCCGCGACCACGTTCGAGTGGAAGGGGCACCGGATCACGCTGATCGACACCCCGGGCCACGTCGATTTCACAATGGAGGTCGAGCGTTCGCTGCGGGTCCTCGACGGCGTGATCGCCCTCTTCTGCGCCGTCGGCGGGGTCCAGCCCCAGTCCGAGAAGGTCTGGCGCCAGAGCGAGAAGTACAGCGTCCCGAAGGTCGCGTTCGTCAACAAGATGGACCGCGTCGGGGCGGACTTTTTCCGCGTCGTCGGGGAGATCCAAGAGGAGCTGGGCGCCAACGCCGTGCCGGTGGTGATCCCGATCGGATCCGCCGAGACGTTCCGCGGCCTGATCGACCTGATCGCGATGCGGGCGATCTTCTACGACGAGGCCTCCCTGGGCCGCGAGTTTCGCGAATCGGAGATCCCCGCCGACCACCTCGAGGCGGCGCGGCATTGGCGCGCCAACCTCGTCGAGAAGTGCGCCGAGCAGGATGACGCGCTGCTCGAAAAGTTCCTGGCCGGTCACGACCTGACGGAGGCGGAGATCCTCGGCATCCTTCGCCGTGCGACGATCGCCCGGCGCGTCGTGCCGATCTACTGCGGCTCCGCGTTCCGCAACAAGGGCGTCCAGCCGCTGCTCGACGGCGTTGTCCACTGCCTGCCCGCGCCGAACGAAATCCCCCCGATCATCTGCGCCCGCGAGCCGGAGGAGAACCGGCGCAACCCGACCGACGACGACCCCTTCTCCGCGCTCGCGTTCAAGATCGTCAGCGACCGCCACATGGGCAAGCTGACCTACCTGCGCATCTACTCGGGCACGCTGCGGTCCGGCGAAACGGTCTTCAATAGCACGCGGGAACGGCCCCAGCGGATCGCCCGGCTGTTCCGGATGCACGCCAACCGGCAGGAGGCCATCGAGGCGGCCCACTGCGGCGACATCGTCGCGGCCGTCGGCCTCGCGGACACGCGCACCGGCGACACGCTCTGCCACGAGGACCACCCGATCCACCTCGAGGCGATCGAGTTCCCCTCGCCGGTCATCTCCATCAGCATCGCCCCCGAGTCGCAGGCCGATGCCGACCGCCTCGGCGAGGCGCTGCATCGGCTGGCGGACGAGGACCCGACGTTCATCGTCGGCTACAATGCGGAAACGAAGGAGACGATCATTTCGGGGATGGGCGAACTCCACCTGGAGATCATCGTGGACCGCCTGCGCCGGGAGTTCAACGTCGCCGCGCGCGTCGGGCCGCCCGAGGTCGCCTACCGCGAGACCGCCACCGCGACGGTCGAGGGGGCCTACAAGCACGTCAAGCAGACCGGCGGCCGTGGCCAGTACGCCCACGTCGTGTTGCGGCTGGAACCCACGGCGCCGGGCGAGGGCTTCGAGTTCGTCAACGAAATCGTCGGCGGCCGGATTCCCGCGCAGTTCATCCCGGCCGTCGAAACGGGCGTCGTCGCCGCGATGGCCGCCGGTCCCTACGCGGGCTACCCCGTCGTGGATGTGCGCGTGACGCTGCTCGACGGCTCGCACCACGAGGTGGACTCCAGCGACCACGCCTTCCAGGAGGCGGGCCGCGCCGGGTTCGTCGAGCTGTTCAGCCGGGCCAGCCCGGAGCTGCTCGAACCGGTGATGTCGCTGGAGGTCGAAACGCCAGAGGAGTTCATGGGCGCGGTGACCGGTTCGATCTGCTCGCGGCGCGGGCGGATCGAGGCGATGGACATCCGCGGCGACCTGCGTGTCATCCGGGGCATGGTGCCCCTGGCCGAGATGTTCGGCTACGCAAGCGTCCTGCGGACGCTGACCCAGGGGCGCGCCTCGTTCACGATGCATTTCGAACACTACGAGGCCGTGCCCGATCACATCGCCGACGAGGTGGTGCGCAAGGCCCGCGAGCGGCGCAACCGCCGCAGCGGTTGAGGCTGCACGGCCTGGGTCAGTCGAGGATTTCGATTCGCCGCGCCCGGGCCGGCGCGGCATCCTTGTCGCGGTCCGCCCCTTCCCTGAGCCAAACGTGCACCCGTGTGCGGATGCCCAGGTCCGGATAATCGCGGGCAGGCGGCAGGGTCACTCCGCCACGCACCACCTCCGTGTCCGGCTCCACCAGCACCGACCGCCGCGCGCCCTCAGCCGTCTCGACCATCAGGATCGGCCGCATCAGGTAGGCGTTGAGTTCCCGCTCCCGGATGACGCCCTCCACGTCGGCCGGCGGAAGCGAGCCGGCGGATAATCCCGCCCGCCCCTCGAAATCCATGGTGTGCGCCTTTCGCCGGGCGGACCTCTCCACGGCCTCGGGCGCCGCGATGGCCGCCGGAGCGGGGCCCGGTGCGCCCGCCGCCGGTGCCGCGCCCGCGAAGCGCCTCACTTCCGCCCGCGCGCGTGCGCGATCCTCCCCGTCTTGCCTCCGACGTTCCGCCTCCGACAGTGCAACCGGGGCGGACTTCCCATTGGCGCGCCCCGGCCCCGATGCGGCGGGCCGCCCCGGCGGCACGGATGCTGCGGGAGCGGGCGGCCCCCCGGAAAAGCCCCCCCGTCGAACTGCGACGGCGTCCCTCGAATGGGCAGCCGCCCCGGCGGCCCCCTGCGGCCGCTCCGCCGGCGCCACCGCACCGAGTTCGCGCTCTACAATATCAGCGGTTTCGATATCCCGAACTTGGGCGATTTCGGTCGCGGCCGGCCCTTCACGGGCCGCCTGTCGCGCCGGCCAGGTGTCCACGTGGTGCCGCAGCAACGCTACGCCTCCGAGCGCCAGCGCCAGGCCCGCCGCCCATGCCAGCTCCGCCCAACGGCGGCCCCCCACGGAGCCGGCGGCCCGCAGGCGCGGCCGGCTCAACGCCTCCCGCCGTTCGGGCGAGAGGCCCGCCGGTTCCTCAGAGCCGGCCAGAACCGCGGACACGATGTCCACCGCCCTGCGAAGATCGTCGGCGGCGGCACGGCAGGCGGCGCACAACTCGAGGTGTTGGCGGACCTCCTCTGCCCGGCGTGGCGGCAGTTCACCGAGGAGCCACGCGGTCAGGCGGGGCTCGATGCGACGGCACGGAGGCACGGGGCTCACAGCGCGCCGCCCTCCCTCAGCGCGGCGGCGAGTTTGCGCACGGCGTTGTGCAACAGGCAGCCGACGTTGCCGGTGGTGCGGCCAGTGACGCGCGCGATGTCCCGGTAGGGCATGCCGTGTTCCAGCCGCAGCGCCAGCACTTCGCGTTCCCCGGGCGAGAGACGGGCCAGCTCGCGTTCGACCAGCCGGCGACGGGCCTCGTCGGCCGAATCCGCCCCGGCGGCTGCCAAAGTCAGCGCGGGATCGCGGGCCGATTCCTCGTGCGCCCTTCGCCGCCGCTCCTCGCGCCGGATGTGGTCCACGGCGGCGTTGTGAACCGTGCGGTAGAGCCAAGGGACGATGCGGGCCGGCTCGGCAGACAGCCGCTCCCAGTGCTCGTGCAACCGCAAGAAGGCGGTCTGCACGACGTCTTGGGCGGCGTCGGCATCGTTCAGAATCCTGGCGGCATACCTCACCAGCGCGCGCTCCCGTTCCCGCACCACGGCGTCGAACGTCGGGGCGGAGGACGGCCCGGCGGCGATCCCGCCGCCCTCGGGCCGGCCAACGACGATACGCCGCGGGGCCGGGGTTTCTTCATCCCCGGCAGCGGCAGCGGCGGAAGGAACGTGGTCCATGCGCAGGGCATCCGGAGGACGCCGGAGCGAAAACTACCTCATCGTCCGCACGACGTCCAAGCCGGTCGCGGCGGAGGCCGTCCCCCTGTTGTTCGATCTCGAAACAAGGTACACTGGCGGCGATGAAGTCCGGAGGACGTGCGATGAAGACACCCCGGTGGTCTCCGCGGCGGCGGCGGCGGAGCGGCTTCACACTGATCGAGATCCTGCTGGTCGTCGTGATCATCGGCATCCTGGCCGGCATCGCCCTGCCGAAGCTTAGCGGCCACACGCGGCGGGCGGAGATCACCCGCGCGCGCGCGGAGATCGAAAGCATCGGCACGGCGCTGGCGCAGTACGAGATGGACATGGGGGAGTTTCCCAGAAGTCTCCAGGAGCTGGTGACCTCTCCCGGCAACGAGCGGTGGAACGGCCCCTACCTGCCCAAGGGCGTGCCAGTGGACCCGTGGAAGCGCCCCTACGTCTACGCGTACCCAGGACAGCGCAACCCCCGATCCTACGACCTGTCCTCCCTCGGCCCGGACGGGGTGGAGAGCGCCGATGACATCGGCAATTGGGCGGCCGAAGCCACGGTCGCGCCCTAGACGCGGGCGCGGCGGCGCGGCCGGCTTCACCCTGATCGAACTGCTGATGGTGGTCGTGCTCGCCTTGTTCACGCTGGCCGTCGCGGTGCCCGCCTTCGGCCATGCCTCCCGGTCCAACCGCCTGCGCGCCGCCGCTCGGACGCTGGTGGCCGCCCACCGCTATGCGCGAGGCATGGCGGTGCTGCGGCAGGCCGACATGGTGCTCTTGATCGACGAACGCGCCGGCCGCGTCCATGTGGTCCGCGTTGATGCGTTGACGGGCGCGGACACCAATGCCGTGGGGGCCGGCGGCCACGTCGGCGCCGCCCCCAGCCCCTACGCTGCCAGCGAGGAAGGATTCCACCTCGGCGTGCGCGAGGATGCGTCGCTCGTGCCGACCAACGTGGTGTCCGCCGAGCTCGACCGCCAGCTTCCTGACGGCGTCCGGATCGAACGCGTGGACGTGGACGAGTTCCAGCGGCACGAATCCACGTACTGGGTGGACTACCTGTCCAATGGAATGTGCGATCCCTTCGAGGTCGAAATGAGCGACGGCCGTGGACGGTGGATGGCGGTGCGCGTGTCCGGCGTCACCGGACGGGCCGAGGTGCTGGAGGGGCGCCGGTGAGGGCGGGGCGCCGCCGTCGGGCCGGCATGACCTTGATCGAGGTCCTGCTGGCGGTGACGATTCTCGGCATCGCGCTGACGGTGCTGGTGGCGGCGGCCGGCCAGGCCCTTGGCGTGGCCCGCCGTTCGCGCCACTTCAGCACGGCGCGGCACCTGATGGACATCGTCGAGCTGGAAAACCCCATTCCCGATCTCGCCGCGGCAGCCGGCTCCGTCGAGGGCGGCGGCTTCGACTCGCCCCACGATGCGTATGCGTGGGAGCGATCGGTCGAGCCGGTCCTCGACAGCCTGGGCGAGGAGACCGGCTATTACGTCATCCGGACGCGGATTCGATGGAGCGACCGTGGCGCCGGGTCGTACGAGGAGTTTGTGACGGGGGCGTACGCGCCGACGGAGCAGGAGGGGGTGGCGCCGACGGCCGGGGCGGTGGAGGAGGAGACGGGGGGAGGCGGAGGCCCGGCCGCCGGCAGCGGGTTGCGCGCCCCGGCGCCGGTCGGTGGACGCGGCGGCGATCCCCGCCAGGGCGGCGAAGGCGGGCTTCCGCCGGACATGGAAGGGCTCGACGGAAGACGCCGCGGCGGCGGGGACGGCGGCCCTCGGCCGCCGGCGGGCTTGCGTGATCTTCGCGACATGATGGGTCGGATGGACGCACGTGGCGGGCTCCCGCGCGATTCGGCATCGCCGCGGATCCCGCCCCGCGGCCGCGCCGGCGCCGGCCGCGCGTTCACGACCTCCGGCGGCGTCGGAGCGCCGGGCAGTGCCTTTGCTCCGGCCGCCCCTCCCGCGGTGCCTGCCCGCGGTCCCTCTCTTGGAGGAGAAGGCTTTGCCCCCCCACCCCCGCCACCGGGCCGCTGATCGGGCGGGGTTCACCCTGCTCGAGGTTTTGATCGCATTGGCGATCTTCGGGGCCGCCTTCGCGATCGTCGGGGCCGCGTTTTTCGCCACGACGCGCTCCTGGAGCCGCGGCTCCGCCGCGCTGGAAAGCCTCCACGAGGGCGATTTTCTGATGGACCAGATCGTCGCCGCGCTTCGCTCTGCCGCGTGGTTTCGCACCGGCCGAGGCCAGTACGGATTCACGCTCGTGAACGAGGAACGGCGCCATCCAGCCGATCGCATCTCGTGGGTCGCCTCCGGCTCGGCGCTGATGCCTCCGGACTCGCCCTACCGCCGGGGGCTTCACCGAATCACCCTTTCGATCGAGGACAACGCCGAGGGGGAGCCAACCCTCGCGGCGCGCGCCAGTCCGCCCTTCCTTGACGACGACGGACTGGAGGAACCCGAGCCGTGGTTCCTCGGCGCGGGCGTCCGGGGGCTCGACTGCCGGATCTGGGACGGCGAAGCAGAGGACTGGATCGACGAATGGGAGCACACCAACCGGCTCCCGACGCGGGTCGAGGTGTCGCTGTATTTCGACCCGCCGCCGGGGGAGCGTGAACCCGTGGTGCTCCGCCGTCTGGTGGACATCCCGGTGGCCGGCTACGCGACGACGGCCGTGTCGCGCACGGAGATGCGTCGCCGATGAACCGCCCCGGCCGTGCCTGGCGCTACCTCCACCGCCGCGCCCGCTGCGGCGGCGCGTTGATCGTCGCGCTGTGGATCATCGTCACCCTGTCGCTGCTCGTCGGCACCCTCGCCTTCGAGATGCGCATCGAAGCGGGCATCACCTCCCACTACCGCAAGCGCGCCCGAGCCACATGGCTCGCGCGCGCCGGCGTCGAACACGCCCGAATGCTCATCCTCCGCTCCCGTCGTGTGGACCCCACCGCCCCCGACTCGCTGGACGAGGACCCCCTGTACCTGCACGCGATGCTCCTCTCCCGCGGCATGGGCGTCTACGGGGCGGTATTTCCGCTCGGCGACGGCGTCTTCCGCCTCGACATCGTCCCGGAGGGCAGCCGCCGCAACGTTAACCGCCTTCAGCCCATCGAGTGGCGCGAGCTGCTTCGGCAGGCCCAAGTACCGGAGGACCAGTGGGAGGAGCTGATCGACTGCATCGGCGACTGGATTGACCTCGACGACAACGTGAAGCTCAACGGGGCCGAGAGCGACGACCCCTTCTACCGCGCGCGCGGCTACCGCGTGAAAAACGGCCCCATCGACACCATCGACGAAATGCTGTTGATCAAGGGCGTGACGGAGGAGATCCTGTTCGGCGGGCCCGGCCCCGACCCAGACAGCCCGCCGATCCTGGGCATCGCCCGGTCGCTCACCACCTGGGGCGACGGCCGCATCAACGCCAACAACGCCCCGCTCGAGGTCCTCCTGACCATCCCCGGCATTGCGGAATGGGAGGCCAATGCTATCATCGAAGGCCGGGTCGGCCTGGACGGCGTCGAGGGCACCCGGGACGACGGGTACGGATCCGTCGACGAACTGCTGTCGCGTACGGGCGTGAATCCGGGGCTGCGAGGATACTTCACCGTGCGGGACAATCGTTTTGTGCGCGCCATCTCCATCGGTGAAGTCCAGGGCGTGCGCAGCGGAATCTGGGCCGTCTTCCAGGTGGACGGCGGGCGGGTTCATACCGTCTTCTGGCGGGAGGAGCCGATGCCCTGAAACGGAACGTCACATGACGGCGGAGTGGGCCCGGAGGATTCGAACGGCCGCGGTCTCCGAATTCGGGGGACGGACGCTGGTCGCCCTGCGCCGTCAGGGCGACCGGGCGATGTGGACCCAGCTCCGGATCCGCCGCGATGGCCGTCCCTTCGAGGCGGCCGAAACCCGCACCGTCGACCTGCCCATCCCCGACCCTGCAGCCCCGCCGGAGGTCGCCGGGGCCATGCTCAGGCCCGCCCTGTCAACCGTTCGAGGCGAGGTCACCCTCGTGTGGCCGGCGGATACAGCCCTGCTGCGGGTACTCGAGCTGCCCACCACCGATCCGGCCGAGTTGCCGGACATGGTGCGCCTCCAACTCGACCGCTTCTCCCCCTTCCCCACCGAACACCTCGTCGCCGCCTACGAGGTGATCGCCACCGCCGCCGGCCGGACCCGGGTGTTGGTCGCGGCGGTTCAGCAGGCGGCCCTCGACCAGGAGGCCGCGGTCTTGCGGGCGGCCGGCCTTGACCTGCGGCGGGTGGATCTCGACGTCCTCGGCTGGTGGCGGAACCTGGCCGCCTCCGGCGAAGCGGAGCGCGTGGGCGTGCGGATCCACCTGCGCATGGAGGGCGGCTCGGCGACCGTCCTGGCCACGCACGACGGCGTACCGGTGCTTCTCCGCTCGCTCGGCGCGGGGCTCGGCCCCGACACGCCCGAGGAATTGCGTGACGAAATCCACGTGACGCTGGCCGCCCTCGAGATTGAGTGGGGTCGGGTGGGCGGCGCCCTGGTCGTGTGGTTTGAAGACGAGCCGAATGCGCGCTGGGCCGCAAACCTCGGCGAAGCCTGCGGACTTCCGGCCGAGGCGGCGTCGTTGGCCGATCTGCCGCCGCCGACCGAGGGGGCGGTCCGCCGCGCGTTGGACGACCCGACGCGCGTGATGAACCTGGCGCCGCCCGAATGGGAGATTCAGCGCCGCGCACGGATGCTCACCCGGAGGTTTGTCGTGGCCGCGCTGGCGTGCTTCGGCCTATGGCTGGCGCTCGTCGGAGGTTTTCTCGCCGCGCTGGCGGTCCGCGAGACCGGCCTCCGCCGTCTGGCGCGGCAGGTCGAAATCCTTGACAAACCCGCCAACGAGGTCCGCGCCATCCAGGCTCGCATCCGGTCGCTGGAGGAGTACGCCGACCGCAGCCGGTCAGCGCTGGAGATTTTGCGCCAGGTCAGCCAGGACCTGCCGTCCGGCCTGACCCTCACCGCGTTCACCGTCCGCAAGGGCAAGACACTCAACCTCCGCGGCGAGGCGGACGCGGTGAACGCGGTCTACGACTTTTTCGCGGCCCTCGAGAGGTCGGGGATGTTCAAGGAGGTCAAGCCGGAGGGCATCACCTCGAAGTCCACGGGCGGGCGGGCGCGGTCGGAGTTCCGTGTCTCGGCGACGCTGCCGGGAGAGGATCCAGCGTGATGCGGCTGTCCATGCGCGAGTCGGTCCTCGCGATCGGGACGCTGGCGATCGGGCTGGGCGCGCTGACGTGGTGGATGGGCGGATCCCGGATGGCCCGGTGGGGCGAGATCAGCCGTCAGATGGAAAATCTCCGGCAGCGGCGGCAGGTCTCCGAGCGTCTGGTGCGCCGGCGAGCCGAGGTCGAAACCCGGCTCGACGAGCAGTTGCGCGCACTGCCGCGTTATCCCGCCGACCGCGACGTCACCGCCGACCTCCTGAAGCTGGTCGAAACCACCGCGGCGGACAATGGTCTTGTCCTCACGCGGCGCGAGCCGGAGCGGGAACGCGCGGCGGGCGAGCTCTACGAGGTTGCGATCAACTGCAACTGGGAGGGTTCCCTGGAGGCCCTCACCCGGTTCCTCTATGCGATTCAAAGCAAGGGGGCCGTGCTCGACGTGCGCCAGATGATGGTGACCTCCCCCAAGGGAAACAGTTCGTTCCTGTCCGGGTCGTTTACGATCGCCTGCGCCTACACGCGGGCCGGCCGGCCGCAGGCCACCGCCAGCCCCCCGGCCCGGCCGGCGGCGACGCCCGCGCCCCGACCCCCCGGAGCCTCCCCGTGACCCACACCGGCGAAACCATGGACGCCTCACCATGAACGGCATGCTCCAGCGATCCTTGCTCGTCGGCGCGTTGTTGACCCTGGCCGCCCTTCTGGCGGCGCACCTCCGCGCGCAAACCGATGCCCCGGCACCCGACCCGGCCCCCTCCCCGCCCGCGCCGCCATCCTCCCTGCTGGCGGTGCCTGAACCGTTCCGCAGCTTCCGACCGCCGGACACGGCGACCAACGAGCCGGCCGCGCCTTCGCCAGTCGAGCCATCCGCCGTCAAGGAAGTCCCCGTGATGCCAGCCAACGAAGCCGGTCCTGCCGGCGACCGGCCCGCCGCGCCTTCGCCCGCGCCGGGAACCGCCTCCCCGCCGCAAGCAGCGGCTGGACCCGACCGACCGGCCGACCTGCCGCAACCCCCGCCGCCCGCCCGGCCGGCCGAAGCCCCACCGGCCTCGACCCAGCGATTGTTGTCGCTCAACTTCCAAGACGCGCCCGTGGACCAGATCCTCGCCCTCTACTCGGAGCTCAAAGGCCGGTCCATGATCCGCGCCCCCGGCATCAACGCCACGATCACCCTGCGCTCCGCCTTCAAGCTCACCGAGGACGAGGTCTGCCAGGCCATCGAGAGCGTCCTGGCCTTGAACAACATCACGCTGGTGCCGTTCGGGGACAAATTCTTCAAGGTCATCCAGCCTCCGTCCGCGCGGCAGGAAGGGCTGCCGATCGAGTTCCAGAGCCGCCCCCACCGCGAAGCCGACGCGCTCGTCAGCCAAGTCGTGCAGCTCAGGCACGTCGAGCTGGCCGAAATCCTCACGATCCTCCAGGGCATGATCCACGCGAACTACGGCAAGCTGCAGCCGCTGGAGCGCGCCAATGCGATCTTGATCACCGACACCGAGGTCAACGTGCGCCGAATGATGGAACTGATCGAGTTCATCGACCGGCCCGCCGAGACCAAGGTCGAGACCCGCATCTACGAGCTACGCGAGGCCGCCGCCGCCGACGTCGCACAGCGACTGAACGAACTGATCACCGATCCCTCCCAGCAGCAGCGGCGCCAGACCGTGACCATCGTCCAGCCGACCCAACCTACCCCCCCGGGCGTCATCCGCCCCCCCGCCACGCCCACCATTCGCACCGACCTGAGCCTGGCCGAGCGCGGCGTCGTCGTCGGCCAGGTGAAAATCGTCCCCGACGAGCGGACCAACATCCTGATCATCATCTCCGACCCCGCGAATTTTCCATTCTTCGACAACATGATCGCGGTCCTCGACCGCGCCGTGGAGCCGGAGACATTGGTCAAGGTCTATTCCCTCGAATATGCGGCCGCCGACGAGGTCGCCGACCTGCTCAACGCGCTGATCGGCGCCTCGACGACCGCCCGGCGCACGACGCGCACAGGCACGACCTCCACGCGCGGCGCATCCACAGGGCCCACATCCGCCCGCCCTGGCGCCACGACAACCTCGGCCGGCGAGACGCGCAGCCAGACCATCCGCGAGTTCATCGCCAGTCAGGTCTCCCGCGCCTCACCCGCTACTGGCGCCGCCGGCGGCCCGGAGGGGGAAAGCATCAACGAATTGTCCTCCGAAACGCGGATCCTGCCCGACCTGCGCAGCAACTCGCTGCTGCTGATGGGCCGGCGCACGGACCTGACTGTGCTGGAGGAGGTCATCAAGGAACTGGACGTGATGCTGGCCCAGGTCGTCATCGAGGCGGTGATCATCGAGGTGTCGCTCAGCGACGAGAACAGCACCGGAATCGACTGGCTGCAACGCTCGTTCCAGGCCTACGAGGCCTCGCGGCTCGGTCCCGGCGGCGGCCTGACCCTCCGCGAACCGGTCATGTCTTGGGGCGGCGGCTTCCTCGGCAGCGCGACCGCGGCCTTCCGCGACGCCGCCGGCATCGGTCGCGACGTGCCGCTGTCCTCCGGCGCGTTGACCTACTACCTGACCGTCGAGGGGCTCAACCTCGACGCGGTCATCCGCCTCGCCGCCCGCGATTCGCGCGCGCGGATCCTCTCCACCCCGATCATCCTGACCACCGACAACACCGAGGCCCGGATCGTCGCCGGAGAGGAGCGCCCCATCGTCACCGCCACGACGGTCACCGTTGGCGGCAACCAGACCTCCGCGTACGAATACAAGAACATCGGCATTGAACTCACCGTCAAGCCCCGCATCAATCCCCAGCGCGTCGTCGTGATGGAGGTCACCCAGACCGCCGACAACGTCGGCGACATCGTCGTGATCGACGGCAACGAGGTGCCCGTCGTGACCAAGCGCGAGTTGCAGGCCAGCGTCGCCGTCGAGAACCGCTCCACGATCGTCATGGGCGGGCTGGTCAGCCACGCCGACCGGGGCGGTGGCTCGAAGGTTCCCGTCCTGGGCGACATCCCCCTCGTCGGCCGGCTGTTCCGCACCGACACCCGCACCAAGCAGCGCACCGAGCTGCTCGTGCTGCTGACCCCTTATGTTATCACGACCCCCCAGGAGGCGCGGGCCGAGACCCGCCGCATCCATGACGCCAGCAGCGCCGACACCAGCCGCTGGTTTGAGAAGGGGTTCAGCGACAGCGACCTCGCCCGTCAGCGCCGCACCGAGATCCCACCCGAGCGGTCGGACGCCAAGCTGCCCCCGCGCATCGAACGTTACCTGAGCGAGGGCATCACCAACCCGCCGTCGCGCAGCGGGGCGCGCACGATCGTGGTTCCGCAGACGATCCAGCCCTCCCGCACCGGCAGCCGGCCGGGTGTCCCGCCGCCGGCCGCCCAGCCGCCGACGGCCGTCCCTCAGCCTCGTTCGCCATGAATCCCCAATCCATCTCGATCAGGAGAGGAGGAACTCCATGACCCGTCGACCTGTCGCCCTCGCCGCGATGGCCATCGCCGCAGCCGGCTGCCGAATGCCGTCGGCCCCCACCCCTGGCGCAGCCAGTTCCAAACAGGAGACCGTCATGACCGCCACCATTGCCAGCGAACCTTGGGGCAGCGTGAACGGCCGCGCCGTCACGCTGTTTACCCTCGACAACGGCCGAGGACTCCGGATGAAGGCCACCAACTACGGGGGCATCATCGTTAGCCTCGAGGTTCCGGACCGCGAGGGCCGCACGGCCGACATTGTGCTCGGGCACGACCGTCTGGAGCAGTACCTGGCTGGCCACCCCTATTTTGGAGCGCTGATCGGCCGGTATAGCAACCGGATCGCCCGTGGGCGGTTCCTCCTCGACGGGGTCGAGTACAAGTTGGCGACCAACAACGACCCCGGCGGGCTGCCCTGCGCGCTGCACGGCGGGCTGAAGGGGGTCGACAAGGTGGTTTGGGACGCCGAGCCCGTCCGCCAGAATGGCCGTGTCGGCCTGAAGTTGTCCTACCTCAGCCCCGACGGCGAAGAGGGCTATCCCGGCAATCTGAAGATCACTGTCCATTACTGGCTGACCGAGGACAACGCTTTGTGGATCACCTACGAGGCCTCCACCGACAAGGCCACGCCGATCAACCTGACCCAGCACAGCTACTTCAACCTCGCGGGCCACGACGCCGGTCCCATCCTTGACCACGTCCTCACCCTCCACGCGGAGCGTTTCACCCCCGTGGACAAGGGACTCATCCCCACGGGGGAACTGCGGCCGGTCGAGGGGACGCCCTTTGACTTCCGGCGGCCGACCCCCATCGGTGCCCGGATTCAGCAGGATGACGAGCAGCTTAAATTCGGCGGCGGCTACGACCACAACTGGGTGGTCAACGGTCCCCTTGGCACACTCCGCCCCGCCGCCGAGGTGTACGAGCCCGGGACTGGGCGCGTTATGGAGGTGCTCACCACCGAGCCGGGCATCCAGTTCTACTGCGGCAATTTTCTCGACGGCTCCAACATCGGCAAGGGGGGCAAGCCCTATGCCCACCGGACCGGTTTCTGCCTCGAGACCCAGCATTTCCCCGACTCGCCGAACAAACCGCAGTTTCCCTCCACCATTCTCCGCCCCGGCCAGACGTACCGGAGCCAGACCGTGTATCGCTTCTCGGTCCGCACGCCCTGACCCAGGGTCGATGGCGGGAGCGCAGTCGGCCGCGGTGCCACGACGGCCGACGGTGCGAGCGTGGATTGCAGGACTTCGGTCTGGGGGGGCTCGATTGCGATCTCATTGGGCCACACTTTATTAACTGTGGCCCCGTCTGCGGGATCCCGGTTTCGGGGGGCGATCGCAATACGGGGGGCTCCAGCAAGCTCGACTCAACGGCGGTCATGAACGCGATCCGACGACTGCATCGGTGCGTCCGTCGGCTCATCCGGTCGTCGCCTCCATCCCCTTGATAACTCGCTTTCCGGGGAGGTGGGGCGTTGCTACACTGGCAAAGATGGATAAAGCCGCTCCAGACCGATCCGAACTGGCGCAGGCGCGCAGGATCGTCGTCAAGGTCGGCAGCCGAGTCCTCGTCGGCCATTCGGGACGCCCGAACCCTCGGCGGATCGCCGCCCTCGCCGACGCGGCGGCCTCCATCCGCGCCGGCGGACGCGAGCTGGTGCTGGTCTCCTCCGGGGCCATCGCCGCCGGCATGGAAGAGCTCGGCTGGCGGCGCCGCCCCAAACGGCTGCCCGATCTCCAGATGGCCGCCGCCGTGGGCCAGCTCCGGCTGATGGCCCTCTACGCCCGTCATTTCCGCCACCACGGATGCCAAATCGCCCAGGTTCTCCTCACCCACGACGCCTTGAACGTCCGTGAGCGCCACCTGAACGCCCGCACCACCCTGATCAACCTTCTCCGCCATCGAATCGTGCCCATCATCAACGAGAACGACGCGGTCTCGGTCGAGGAGATCCGCTTCGGCGACAACGACCTCCTCGCCGCGCTGGTGGCCATGCTGGTCGATGCGGACCTGCTCATCCTGCTGACCACTGTCGATGGCTTGCGCGCCCCCGCGGGGGACGGCCGCACCCGGCGCGTCCCGTGGTTGCCGTCCGTCACCCCCCGCGAGCTGACGCTGGTTTTCGGATGCCGCAACGAGCTGTCGACCGGTGGAATGGCCTCCAAGCTGCAGTCCGCTCACAACGTCGCGCGCGCCGGCATTCCTGTGGTCATCGCCGACGGCCGACGGCCGGATGTGCTGGTCCGGGTCCTGGCCGGCGAGGATGTGGGCACCCTCATCGGCCGCCCGCGCCGCGATCGTTGGGCGGCGCGGGACCGGTGGATCGGCTTCTTCCACAAGCCGTCGGGCACGCTGGTCGTCGACGAGGGCGCCCGCCGCGCATTGGTCGAACACGGCCGCAGCCTTCTGCCCATCGGCGTGCGCGCCGTCGAGGGACATTTCACCGCCGGCGCCGCCGTCGACATCCGAACCGCCGACGGGGAGTTGGTGGCCCGCGGCCTGGCCTCCTACGGTTCCGACGACCTTCGCCGCATTCTGGGCCGCCGCACGGCGGACATCTCCGCCCTCCTCGGCGCCTGCCCTTACGAAGAGGCGGTCCACCGGGATCACATGGTCCTGCTCGCCGCCTCCGACGCCCGGAGATCCCCCCGATGAGCCTGCACGAGGACGTCCTCCGCGTCGGCGACCAGGCCGTCGCCGCCGCCCGCCAGCTCGCCCATCTCTCGACGCGCCGAAAGAATGCCATCCTCGCGGCCATGGCCGACGAGCTGGAGGCCCGCCGCGCCGCGATCGCCGAGGCCAACCAGCTCGACGTCGAGGCCGCCCGGGCCGCGGGCCTTCCCGGCCCCATGTGCGACCGCCTGACGCTGACGCCCAAACGAATGGACGCGATGATCCGCGGCATCCGAACGGTCGTCGGCCTCAAAGACCCCATCGGCGCCAGGCTCAGCCGCTGGATCCGTCCCAACGGCCTCATCATCCACAAGGTCCGGGTCCCCATCGGCGTCATCGCGGTCATCTACGAGGCCCGCCCCAACGTCACCGCCGACACCGCGGCCCTCTGTTTCAAAACCTCCAACGCCGTCATCCTCCGCGGCGGCAAGGAGGCCCTCCGCTCCAACCGGGCCATCGCCGAAGCCCTGATCGAGGGCGGCGCGCGCCGCGGCCTGCCGCTCCACGCCATCCAGCTCATCGACACACCCGACCGCGACGCGATCCGCGAGATCGTCCAACTCGAGGGCCGGGTGGACCTCGTCATCCCCCGCGGCGGCGAGGGCCTGATCCGCGCCGTCACCGAGCACGCCCGCGTGCCCGTCATCAAGCACTACAAGGGCGTCTGCCACGTCTACGTCCACGAGAAGGCCGACCTCGAGATGGCCCATCGCATCGTCCTCAACGCCAAATGCCAAATGCCCTCCGTCTGTAACGCGATGGAGACGCTGCTGGTCGACGCCGCCGTCGCCCCCGGCTACCTGCCCGAATGCGCCCGCCGGCTGCGCGAACGCGGGGTCGAACTCCGGGGCTGCGAGCGCAGCCGTGCCCTCGTCCCCGACATGGCCCCCGCCACCGAGGAGGATTGGGTCACGGAGTACAACGACCTCATCCTCTCCATCCGCGTCGTGGACGGGCTCGAAGAGGCGGTCCATCACATCCAAACCTACGGTTCGCACCACTCCGACGCGATCGTCACCGCCGACGAGGGCGCCGCGCGCAAGTTCACCGAGCAGGTGGACTCGGCCGCCGTCTACGTCAACGCCTCCACCCGCTTCACCGACGGTGGCGAGTTCGGGATGGGCGCGGAGATCGGCATCAGCACCGACAAGATCCACGCCCGCGGCCCGATGGGGCTGGAGGAGCTCACCAGCTACAAGTACGTCGTCATCGGCACGGGCCAGATTCGGGAGTAGGCGGTCGGCAGATCGGAGGCATCCAAACCTTGGAACCATGGGACGCCGGACGTTCCAAACGTTGGACGCCGTGTTCGCTGCGGGGGCGATGGCGGTGACCGCCGCCTCGGCGGGGCATTTCCCCTGCTCTCCGCTCGTCCGCGAGGGGCCGGGTGGTCCGCCGTCCGCCGCCCCCGTCGCCGCCACGGCGCTGCCGGTGGGTGAGGAGTACCTGTTCGCCGTCCGTTGGGGCCCCGTCAAGCTTGGCGAGGTGCGGTTGTGGTCCGAGTGGGCGCCGGACCCCGCCGGCGACCGCCTTGCCCTCCGCGCGCGCATCCGCTCAAACCGCGCGCTGGCCGCGGTTTTCGCCCTCGACAGCTACGCCGAGACGCTGGCCGATCCCGTCAATTTGCGCCCCGTGGTCAGTACGCTCCACTCCGTCGAGAAGGGCCGGGTGCGGGAGGAGTGTCTGCAGTTCGACGCTCCCGACGGCCGCCTTCGCCGGTGGTTGTCCTGGCGCGACCCGCCGCCCGACGAGCCCCCGGCGGCCGACTGGCGCGACGTCCTGACGGCCGTCTGGCGGTTCCGGGCGGATATGGCGGCGGGCCGCCGGCCGGGACGTCTGGCCATCGCCGCAGGACCGGATCTGGTGCTGGTCGACCCTGGCGAGGCGGCGTCCGAGTCCGTCCGCGTGCCGGCCCTCGGCGAGGTGGCCTGCCACCGCTTCAAGCCCGCTGTGTTCCGCGACGGCCGCCCGCTGAGGCGTAACCTCTACACCATCTGGCTGGCCGAGGCTCCGCCCCACGGCCCGATGCGAATCGCGGTGGAAACGCCGTCCGTCACACTCCACGCCCACCTGCTCGCCCACCGGCGCGCGCCTTGATCCACCGGCCGTCGGCACCGTGCGGTCGGCGCGGCCCCCTCCCGCCGCCCGCGCTCAGTCCGGAAAACTGAAGCCGCACTCCGGGCGAGTGATGTGCTCAGCCGCCGTCCGGGGGTACTTGCGACAGTTCAGCGGACGCCAACGGTAAATGGCACAGAACGATCGGCCGTCCGGCCGGAACCGCAGGAAAGGACACGCGTTCGGCAGTTCGCAGCACAACCCGCACGACCGACAGGCTCCCCGCCGCGACCGCGATACCGGCAGCCCGCAGGTCAGCGTCCGCCGCAGCTTCGCCCCCCAGGTGTTCCTCGCCCGGTCCATCGGCGGCCGCCCTCAACGGGCGAGCTTCTGAACCTCTTCCACCCGCAGGCTTTCGGTCTTCGTCTTCGCGTCGGCTTTCAGATCGGCGTAGATGATTTTGACCTTCTGGCCGTCCAGCTCCTCGACGCTGCCGGGGTTGATGATCGCGTAGCTCTGGCCGTCCTCGGCCTCGAGCTTCGCCTTCACGAAGCCCTTCGCGTCGCGGCTGACATGGACTACGCCGACCATCGACGGCCGCTGCGCCTTTTGAATCAGCTCTTTCGCCTGGTTGCGCGGCGCCGTTACCTTCGGCTTCTCGCTCGATTTCTTCTTGTCGGCCGGCTTCTTTTCGGCCGCCGTCGCCGCCATGACCGCGGCGAGCGCCGCCGCGACCGCGATCTGCGTCAGGTTCATCGATTCGTCTTCTCGATCCTAGTATCGTTCCCGGCGTCGTCGGGCGCAAGCGGCTCCGGATGCGACGGCAGCCGGACCGTGAACCTGCTGCCCTCCCCTTCGCGCGACTCGACCTCAACCTGGCCGCCGTGGGCCTCGACGATCGTCCGCGTGATCGCCAGGCCGAGCCCAGCCCTGCCGTCGGCCGCCCCGCGCGCCGGATCGGCCCGGAAAAATCGCTCGAAGATATGCGGGAGATCCTCGGAGCGGATCCCGATGCCGTTGTCGCGGACCTCCAGCCGGGCATCTCCGTCAGTCCACGTCCGCACCTCGACCCGCCCCCGGGGGCGGTTGTAGTGGATCGCGTTGGACACCAGGTTCACCGCCATCTGCAGCAGTTGGTCGCGGCGGCCGACGCAGGCGGTCGGCGCCAGATCGGCCACAAGCTCCAGCCGCCGTTCTGACGCCAGCGGTCGCAACAGGGCCAGCGCCTCGGCCGCCACCCCGTCCAGTTCCACCCGCTCCCGCTCGCCGGCTGGTGCCCCGGAGTCGAACCGGGCCAGCGTCAGCAACGACTCCACCAGATGCCGCAGCCGCCGGGCCGCCCGCATGCACGCCTCGAGCGCCTCGCGGTACTCCTCCGCCGGACGCGGCCGGGCCAGCACGGACTCGACCTGCGACAGGATCACGGAAACCGGCGTGCGCAGTTCGTGCGAGGCATCCGCGGTGAACCTGGTCTGCCGCGCCAACGCCTCGCAAAGGCGGTCGAACGTTGCGTTCAGCACCTCCGCCAGGCGGCCCAGTTCGGTGTCGGTCTCCGCCACCGGTATTCGGCGTGACAAGTCGCCAGCCGCGATCCGCTGGGCCGTATGGCCGATCGTTTCCACTGGCCGGATGGCCCTCGCCGCGATCCAGGCCCCGCCCACCACCCCCAGTGCCCAGATGCCCGCCGCCGCTGCCGAGAGGATCCAACTGAGGCGCCGCAGCTCCGCCAGGTCCGGGCCGATGTACTTCCCGACGGTCAGCGTTAGCGTACCGCCCCGAAGGCGGCGCACGTGTTCCCTCACCTCCGCCGTCTGCCGGACAACGAAGTCCATCGGCGGTGGCGCGGGCCGTGGAACATCCGGCGGTGCGCCGGCTGAGCGCCGCTCACCAAAGCGATCGTGCCCCAGAATGCGGTAATAGAAGCGGTCCGGGCCGTCCTGAGAAAACAGAGATGCCTCGAGGGCCTCCATGGCCCCTGCCGGCGGCGCAAAGAACGGAGGTTCGCCGGGCCGTCGTCCCCCCGCCGGTCCGCCGCCGGACACCGCGCCGGCCTCTTCCGGCGACCGCCCCTCCGCCGCGGGCCGCCGTTCTCCCGGACGAAACCAAGGCCTCCCCTCTGGACCCGGCGGCCTCAAGGCGTCCCGCAGCGGAGGGCGAAAGACCGCCCCCAGCGCCACCATCCGCCGCTCGATCTCCGCGTCGATCCTCCGGAGACGGCTGTCCCGCACCAGTGCGAACGCCGACGCCGTGAACGCCGTCAGCACCGCCGCCAGCCATGCGCCATACCATAGCTGCAGCCGCCAGCGGAGCGAACGGGGCACGATCTTCATTCGATGCAATACCCGTGGCCCCGGCGCGTCTGGATGAAGTCGTGCCCGAGCTTCTTGCGGATGTTCGACACGTGCACGTCGAGGAGGTTGGACATGGTGTCCTCGTCATCGCCGAACAAATGATCGTAGAGCTCCGTCCGGCTGACGACCTTGCCCCGGTGCAGCGCCAGGTACTCGACCAGCGCGTACTCGCGGGGTGTCAGGGGAATGCGCTCTCCCTGCCGCGTCACCGACCGCGCGTTCAGGTCGATGACCGCCCCGCCAGCCTCGATCACCGGCGAGGGCCGGCCGGCTCCCCGTCGGATCAGCGCCCGCACGCGGGCCAGCAGTTCCTCAAGTGAAAAGGGCTTGGTCAGGTAATCGTCCGCCCCGCCGTCCAGCCCCCGCACGCGGTCGGGCACCGTGTCGCGCGCCGTCAGCATCAGCACCGGCGTCGTTCCGCGCCGCCGGATGCGGCGCAAGAGCTCCCACCCGTCCACGCGCGGCAGCATGATGTCCAGCAGGATCACGTCGTACGTCCAGTTTTCCGCCTTGAACAGCCCCTCCTCGCCGTCGGCGGCCATGTCCACCGCGTAGCCCTCGTCGCGAAGCGACCGGGCAATCCCCGACCGTAGGTCGGGTTCGTCCTCAATCACCAGCAATCGCATCGGCGACCGCGCCTCCTTCCCCGCACACCATCGTATGACGGTCGTCTGAAGATAGCATGAAGGGCCCCAGGCTGCGTCTTCACGATACCTTAAGGTGGACTGTACAAAGGATATCGCGCGCGAGAGCCGCCCGGACAAGCCGGGCGCCTGCAAGAAAAAGGAGACACGATATGCACGCGCGTCACCAGATCGCCGCCGCGTTGGCCGCCCTGACCGTGGCCGCCGGCGCGCAGCGGCCGCCCGAAGGCCATCGGCACGGCGGCCCCCCCGTCGGAGACAACCCCCGGGTCGGCCTTCCGCCCTCCGCCCGGCGTCCTGGTCTGCCCCAAGGCATGCTCGCCCCAATGCGTGGTTGGCGGGGCCCCGTTGCGCCTGGACCGATGGCGCAAATGCACCCCCAATTACGCGGACCTATGAGCGGACCTCCCATGTGGCGGCGCCGCGGATTTGGCGGCGCGGCTCCATGGAGGCAGTCCAACCGGATGGCTTTCCGTGGCCCCGGATCTATGCAGCCCGATGGCCCCATGCGGCCCCGCCCATGGCTCCGCGGCCCCGCGGAGCGACCCGCCGGCGGCCCGCCCGCCGATCCGGTCCTGCTCTTTCGGATGCTCGACCTGAACGACGACGGCGTCGTCGAACGCGACGAGCTCGAACAGCTCGTCCGCAGGCTGCGCGAACAGGACCGCAACCGCGACGGACGACTGGTGCTGGAGGAATGGGCCGGTCCTGTGCCGCACGCCGGGCCTCCGCGCGAGCCGCGCCGGCGTCCACAGGCGGAACCACCCCCCCATGGCGGCCCTCCGCCCGGGGATGAGGCCGCACATCCCGCCCGACGCCCCGACCCATGCCGGGAATGCGACCGGTGCGAAGGGCCTCGCCCGCCCCGCCGCGATCCCCACGGCAAGGCACGCGACCGGTCGGAGAGGAAAGGGGTACGGCCACCTCGCCGGGGCCGGCCAGCCTGACCGGCGGCCGCGCGATCCAACCGGGAGGGCGGTTCGCCATCCTCCCGGCTTTCGATCCGCCGGCTCTTCATGATGGCTTTAGGTCCGCTGTGCGATTCTCCACGCGCGCAAAGAAACGCGCAACGGCCGATCGGGACCCGCCGACGACGGCGGGGTCGGCCGCCAACGAAAGGAGCCACGAATGAATACGACGATCCGCAATCTCGGGCTCCTCGCGGTCTGCAGCGTCGCCGCCGCCTGGGCAACGGCGCAGCAACCCGAGGAAGGCCCCGGTCCCCGTCGCCCGCGCGGCGGCTTCGGCCCCCCCGGGGAAGGCCGAGGTGGCCATGGTCTTTTCCAGCCCGGCGGCGAGGGCCGCGAACGGCCGGCGCCTCCCGGCATGGGCCCCCGCCGACCGTTCCTGTTCGAGCTGCTCGACCGCAACAACGACCACATCTTGGACGAGCAGGAAATCGAAGACGCCTCGAAGGCGCTGAAAAAGCTTGACAAGAACGGCGACGGCAAGATCGAGCCGCGCGAGATCTTCCCCGACGCCCCGCCGCCCCGCGGCGAGGTCGAGGAGGGCGGCCGCCGCGGACCGCCCGAGGGCGGCGAGCGGCGTGGCCCCCGCGGCCCCGAAGGGGAACGCCCCCGGCGACGCGGCGGCGATGCCCCGTTTCCGCCGAACGAGGGTCGGCAGAACTGAGATCCTGTCCAGGCCGACGCGAACGGGGAGGGTGCTTCGGCGCCCTCCCCCTTTCGCTTTGGGGGCTCCGCCGCCGTATCCCCCCGCCCCTTCTGTCGCCCTAGCGCGTTTGCACAATGCCCCGTGGGATGGAATGTTGTGGCGTGAAGCCGCCTGGCCGCGCAACGCTGGTGTTCTACGACGGCGAATGCCCTTTGTGCCGCGTCGAGGTCCGCCGGCTGCTGCGGCGCGCTCCGCCGGGCCGGCTGGATCCCGTGGACATCTCGGCGCCCGGTTTCGATGCCCGCCAATTCGGCCTCGACGCCGGGGAATGCCGTCGCCAACTCCATGTCCTCCGGCCGGATGGCGTCGTCCTCCGCGGAATGGAGGCGGTGCGCGCCGCGTGGCGCGCCGCCGGCCTCGGCTGGCTGGCGGCCCCGACCGCATGGGCGCCGCTGCGCGGTCTGTTCGATCGCCTGTACGCTGTGTTCGCCCGCCACCGGCTCCGTTGGGGCGCGGCGGTGCTGCGCCTCACCCGAGGCCGTGCCACCGCCTGCGCCCGCTGCGGCTCCTGAATCAACCCGCTGACCCCGCCGCGGATTCGCCTTCGTGAACCCCCAAACCGGTGCGGCGAAATATTGGGCGACATGACCGGGTCCGTCGTCCACCCCCTTGGCGAACGCCTTTGCCGGCCCCTTCGCGGCAAGCTACGACCGGCCGTTTGCGATTTTCTCCCGCGCGTGTAAGTTGCCGCCCCATGAGGTTCATACCGGTGCGCGTGTGGACGCTGTCGATCGTGGCGATAACGGTCGTCGAGACGGCGCCGGCCTACCAGTCGGCCTACCGTCCCACGCCGGCGGGCGTGTTCGAGGTCAAGGTCCTGCCGACATGCCGCGCCTATTCTGCGACGGAAGCGGGCTCGTATTCCGAACGCGAAAACCTGCTGTTTATGCGACTGTTTCGATTCCTCCGCGCCAACCGCCTGAGGATGACGGTCCCTGTCGAGGTGGAGACGCAGACGGCCGCGATGCGTTTTTTTGTCGACTCCGGCGCCCCGGACCGGCTCGAGCCGCATGGCGAGGTCAGGGTCGAGATGCTGGGGGAGCGCCGGGTCGCGAGCGCTGGCGCCCGCGGTTCGTACACGGAGGACAATGTCCGAAAGACCACTGAGGCGTTGCGGCGGTGGCTGGCCGGCCAGGCCGAATGGATCGAGGACGGGCCGCCACGGGTCGCCTACTGGAACAGCCCCTTCCTGCCGGGGTTCCTGAAACGTCACGAAGTGCACATCCCCGTGCGCCCCACCGCGATGTCCGGCTCTTGAGACAACGGCCGAACATTGGTCCGCCCGCACCGGGTCGCCAGCGCGATCAAGCTCGAGCCCGGCGATCCCGAATCGCGTTGGGGATGGTCTGAACTGCGATGCGACTGCCCCCTGTGGCCTCACCTGGGGGAGGCCAGCTGTGGCTCGACCAAGGGCGATCTCTTCGGGATGCGTCACAATCATCCGCCGTCGGTCCGCGCGTACCATCGCCAGATACCCATGGGGCCGCCACCTCCCCGATCGAAACCCATTGGGCGCTCCGCACCGCTCTGGAAGACGAAGCCCTCCAGTGGGCCGGCCGTCGGCCCGTCGCACCGCCTGCACAACACGGTCCCGCTGACGGCGCGCGGAGCCGCGTGGAACAACCCGCTGACGACCGCCGCTCCGACTCGAACCCGCGACACGGGACTTGACCGGTAGGGTCATGGAGCATATGGTTTGAATCGAATGAACTCCGGCAGCCCCATGTTTGGCGCGCGGCGGTTCGGGCGGGGCCTCCTCCTGCTCGGCCTGCGTTCGCCGGCGGTGGGGCCGGCGCGCGTGCGGTAAGCCCGCCGCCGATCGCCGGAGCGATCCACCCACCGCCATCCGCGGTGGGTGTTTTGTTGTCCGGCGGACCGGGGGGAGGAACGGCAGCCATGAACGATCGACAGGTGCGAATCTTCGACACCACCCTGCGCGACGGGGAGCAGTGCCCCGGCGCCTCGATGTCGGCGAGGGAGAAGCTGGAGGTGGCCCGCCAGCTGGCGGTCCTCGGCGTGGACGTGATCGAAGCCGGTTTTCCCGTCATCAGTCAGGGGGATTTCGACGCGGTTCACGCCATCGCCCGCGAGGTGCGAGGCCCGGTGATCGCCGGCCTAGCGCGGTGTGTGCCCAAGGACATCGACGCGGCGGCGGCAGCCGTGCGGCCCGCCGGCCGGCGCGGCCGGATCCACGTATTTCTGGCGACATCGAAGATCCACCGGGAGTTCAAGCTGGGCAAGGCCCGCCGCGAAATCCTCCGCCTGGCCGTGGAGGGCGTGCGCCGCGCCCGCGACGCCGTCGCGGACGTCGAGTTCTCGCCGGAGGACGCCTCGCGGACGGAGCCGGACTTCCTGCTGCAGGTGTGCCGCGCCGTCGTCGGGGCTGGGGCGACGACGGTCAACATCCCTGACACCGTCGGCTACGCGACGCCGGACGAGTTCGGCGAGTTGATCGGATACCTTCACGACAACGTGCCGCAGTTTGCCGCCGGCGACGCGATCGTCAGCGTCCACTGCCACGACGACCTCGGTCTGGCGGTGGCCAACTCGCTTGCGGCGGTCCGCCGCGGCGCGCGGCAGGTGGAGTGCACGATCAACGGCATCGGCGAGCGCGCCGGCAACGCGGCGCTGGAAGAAATCGTGATGGCCCTGCGCACGCGTTCGGACTCGTTCGGCCACCTGACGACGGGGATCCGGACCCGGCACCTCCTGAAGACCTCCCGACTGGTCTCGCGGCTGAGCGGGCTGGCGGTCCAGCGCAACAAGGCGATCGTCGGAGAAAACGCGTTCGCGCACTCCAGCGGCATCCACCAGGACGGCATCCTAAAAAAGCGCGAGACCTACGAGATCATAGATCCGCGCGAGGTCGGCTGGGGGCAGACCGAACTGCCACTGACCAAGCACAGCGGACGCCACGCCGTGCAGGCCCGGTTGAAACACCTCGGGTTTCACCTCTCGGACCGCGACCTCGACGCGATCTTCGCCCGGTTCAAGGAGATCGGCGACAAGAAGAAGTTCGTCTACGACGACGATCTGGCGGCGCTGGTCGAGGGCCGGCTGGACGCCGTCCCTCAAACCTGGACGCTGGACTACCTCGGCTTCAGCGGCGGCAGCCGGGCGATCCCGACGGCGACGGTCCGGCTGGTGCGACGAAGCGGCGAGGGTGGCGGAGGCGCCGAGACGCCCCTCCAAGAGGCCGGCACCGGCGACGGACCGGTCCACGCCGCGCTACGGGCGATCGACCGGATCGTCGGTTTGCAGGGCGAGCTGTTGGAATACGGACTGCGGGCGGTGTCGCAGGGCACCGACGCGCTGGGCGAGGTGGCGATCAAGGTGCGGTTCGACGGCGACCACGTTGTCGCCGGCCGCGCGTCGAGCACCGACATCGTGGAGGCCAGCGCCCTGGCGTACTTGAACGCCGTGAACCGCTACCTCTACACTCGCACGGCGGTCCGCTCGTCCGCCGCGCGCGACCGGGCGGGCCGCCGCAGCGAGCCGTGACCTCGAACCCGATCGACTGGCGTCCGGATTCCCGCACCGCCCTGTACGCAGTGCTGGGGCATCCGATCGCCCACTCGCTGTCGCCCGCGATGCACAACGCAGCGTTCCGCGCGCTCGGGATGAACGCCGTGTACCTAGCGTTCGACGTCCGTCCCCAGGACCTGCCGACGGTGCTCGAGGCCCTTCCGCAGATGGGCTGCGGAGGCGTGAACATCACGGTCCCGCTCAAGGAGATCGCCGCGCGCCTCGTCCCGCGCCTGGACGACAACGCCCGCCGCGCGGGCGCGGTGAACACCGTGCGATTCGGGGAGGATGGACCGGTCGGGTTCAGCACGGACGCCGAGGGATTCCGGCGGGGGCTGCGGGAGGCGTTTGGGGCGGACGTCGAGGGCCGGTCGGTCTTCGTTCTCGGGGCCGGGGGCGCGGGCAGGACGGTCGCGCTCGAGTGCGCCCGGGCGGGGGCCGTGTCGGTCACGGTGTGCGACGTCGAGTCGGAGCGGGTCGGGCGACTGGTCGCCGAGCTGGGCGTGGTTGCGCCGGGGGTGGCCGTCGCCGGCTGCGATCCCCTCGGCGCGGTGGCCGCAGCACGCGCAGCTACGCTGGTGGTGCAGGCCACTCCGGTCGGCATGAAGCCGGGCGCCCCCCCGCCGCTCCCCTCCGGGGCATTCCACGACGGAACGCTAGCCTACGACCTGGTGTACCACCGTCCCGAAACGGAATTCATGCGGGCGGCGCGCTCGGCCGGCGCCCGGGCGGCCAACGGGCTGGGGATGTTGCTCTGGCAGGGCGCGCTGGCGTTCGAGATCTGGACAGGTCGCGCGCCGCCGGTCGAGGTGATGCGGACGACGCTGGAACGGGCCGTGTACGGCGAATGACTGGACCCTGGCCCAGGGAGTTCGTTGCGCTGGTGGCGGGGGTGTTTGGCGCCTGCGCCGGTAGCTTTTTGAACGTGTGCATCTACCGCATTCCCCGGGAGTTGTCGGTGGTGCGGCCGCGATCGCGGTGCCCCTCCTGCGGAACGCCGATTGCGTGGTACGACAACCTCCCGCTGCTCAGCTGGCTCGCCCTGCGGGCCCGGTGCCGTGCCTGCGGCGTGCCGATTTCACCCCGCTATGTCCTGGTCGAGGCACTGATGGCCGCCCTCTGGGCGGCGGTGGGCTGGAAACACGGATGGGACCCGCGCACCCTCCTTTACGCTCTGGCCATGTTCGGCCTCGCGCTGGCGGCGTTCGTGGACCTCGACGAAATGTACATCCCCGATCGGGTCTCGATCGGCGGCATCCTCGTCGGCTTCGCCGCCGGATGGTTGTGGCCCGAGCTGCACGACGTCGCTGGCCGCTGGGCGGGCCTGCGCCACGCCGCGGTCGGTGCGCTCGCCGGCGCTGGCTCGCTGGCGCTGCTCGGCTGGGCCGGCGAACGCATCTTCGGCCAGGAGGCGATGGGCATGGGCGACGTGAAACTGATGGCGGCCATCGGCGCGCTGCTGGGCTGGCCGGCGGTCGTCTTCACGTTTTTCGTCGCCTCGCTGACCGGTGCCACGGCCGGCCTCCTGCTGGTCGCGCTGCGCCGGCGCGAAATGCGCAGCGCCATTCCGTTCGGGCCGTTCCTCGCCCTTGGCGCCGCCGCGTGGATGCTGGGCGGGGCCGACCTGTGGGAGGTCTACGTCCTCACCGCCGCCCGCTGGTGGAGGGAAGGGTGAGCGTGGACCCGGACGCTAACCTCGTGCTCGTCGGCTTCATGGGCACCGGCAAAACGGAGGTCGGCCGTCAGCTCGCCGACCGGTTGGGGCGGGAATTCGTGGACATGGACCGCGTCATCGAGGAACGCGAGGAACGCGACATCCCCGCCATCTTCCGAGATTCCGGCGAGCCGTACTTCCGATCGCTTGAGCGCGCCTTGGTCCGCGAGCTGGCTGCCCGCCGGTCGCTGGTGATCGCCACCGGCGGCGGGGTCGTGCTGGACCCGGCCAACATCGAGGACCTCGGCCGGACCGGCGTCGTCGTCTGCCTCGTCGCGACGCCCGAGGCCATCCTCCAGCGCGTGGCCGGCGACACGCACCGGCCGCTCCTTCAGGCCCCCGACCGCGCCGAGCGGATCCGTTCGCTGCTGGAATGCCGCCGGCCGCTCTACGAGGCGATCCCGGCCCGCGTCGACACCACAGCCCGAACGTCGGCCGAGGTGGCCGAGGAGGTGCTCCGCCTGTTTCGCGCGCGCGTGCGGACCGGCTGAAGCCCCCTCGTTGCTCCGTCCGCCTTGTCTGAAGCGCGACCTCGGAGGTAGTGTCAACGCGTCCGATACGGCACCCGGCCCATGCGCGGTTACCTGATCCGAACCGGCGAGCGCTGGATCGCTCGCTGGCGATTTTTGCGGCACGTGCTGGCCACGACAGCCGCGGCAGTGGGATACGGCCTGCGGCCCTCGACCTGGCGCCGGCCGGTCCACACCGTGCTGGCCCGTCAGATCCTGTTCACCGGCGTCGAGGCGGTCCCGTTCACGTTCATGGTCGCGGCCGTGCTCGGCTTGGCGGTGGTGCTCCAAACCCAGGTGATGTTGGCGAAGGTCGGCCAGACGGCCCTCGTCGGGCCGATCCTGGTGGCCGTCATCATCCGCGAGGCCGGGCCACTGTTGGTCAACCTGGTCGTCATCATGCGCAGCGGCACCGCGATCGCGTCGGAGCTGGCCACGATGAAGCTGACGGGGCAGGTGCGCGTGCTCGACGCGCAGGGCGTGGACCCCTTCCTCTACCTGGCCGTGCCTCGCGCGCTGGGCGTCGCGACCTCGGTGACGGTGCTGGCCATTCTCTTTATCGCGGCGGCGTTCTCCGTCGGCTACGTCGCGGGGCTGCTGATCGGCGCGCCCTTGGAGCCCGTGGACATCTTTCTCGATGGGATCGCCGGGGCGGTGATGCCTGCGGACCTGCTGAACGTGCTAGCCAAGACGTTCCTGCCCGGGCTGCTGACGGGCGTCATCTGCACACTCGAGGGCCTTGCCGTCCGTGAGGCGTTGACGGAGATCCCGCAGGCCGCAACCCGGGGCGTCGTGCGGTCCGTCGCTGCCCTGTTCGCAACGGTCGTCGTCGTGTCGCTTCTGACCTACCTGTGAACGAAATCGCTCCCATTCTCGACGTCCGCGGAGTGCCGGGCGGCACAGCGGAACGGGTCTCCTTCGCCCTGGCGCCGGGCCAGTGGGCCTGGTGGCCCGCCGCGGACGCCGACGCCATGACGCGCATCGCCGACGGCCTTTGCGGCCTGGCCGCGTCCCCCGTCGGCGAGGTCCGATTCAACGGACGCTCCTGGGCCGACGCCGGTCCCGCCGAGCAGGCCCTGATGCGTTCGAAAATCGGGCGTGTGTTTGCCGCCACGGCATGGGTCGCCAACCTCGACGTGGACGAGAACATCGTTCTCGCGGGCCTGTACCACGGGGATCGCTCCCTCGAGGAATTGCTGGCCGAGGCCACCTGTTGGGCGCGTCGATTCGGCCTGTCGGAGTTGCCGGCCGGGCGGCCGGCGAGGGTCTCCACAAGGGACCTGCAACGGTGCCAATGGATTCGCGCCCTGCTCAACCGTCCGCGCCTGTTGCTCCTTGAGGCGCCGGAACAAGCGGCCGGCGACGCGGCGTCGGCATTTCGGGAGGCGGTGGCCGAGACGCTGACCGGCGGCGCGGCGGCCGTGTGGCTGACGTCGGGCGGCGGTCCGCCGCCGCCCGGCCTGCCGTCGCCCACATGGGCCGGCCCGACCCCGGGCATGGAGGTGAACCCATGAACGCGGCCGTTCCGTTCAAATTCCGCTACGTCCGCGAGATCGTCGGCACGTTCGTGCTGCTGGCCGTCGCGGCCGTCGTCGCGGGGCTGATCCTGCTGGCCAGGGCCCAGCGATGGTTCGAGCCGCAACTGGAACTGCGCCTCGCGTTTCCGCCGGAAGGTACGTTCGGCGTCCAGCGCGGCACCCGCGTCGAAATCCTCGGCGCACCGGCCGGACGAGTGGAAAGCGTCCATGTGCGGCCGGACCGGACCATCGAGGGGCGCCTGGTTCTCCGGCGCGACTTCGCGGCGTTTCTGCGCGCGGACTCGGAGGCGGTCGTGAAAAAGGAGTACGGCGTGGCCGGGGCGGCCTTCATCTCCATCGCCCTTGGGCAGGGGCCGCCCCTGTCGGCGGAGAACGCCACGCTGCCCGTGCGCAAGGACACCGAGCTGCTCGAGATCGTGCAGATCGTCGTCGAACAGATTCAAGAGGCCGTGCTGCCGGTGCTGCGGGAGGTCGAAGCGACGCTGAAGGAGTACCGGGGGTTGGCCGCCGATCTCCGCGACCCCGACCATTCGCTGCAGCAACTGCTCGGCCAGCTCAACGCGATCGCCGACGGATTGCGCAAGGGCGAGGGCACCGCCGGCCGACTGCTGCGCGATCCCGCGCTGGCGGACGAGGCGCAGAAGGCCGTTGCCCAGTTGCGTTCGCTGATTGGCAAAGTCGAAGAGGCCGTCACCGAAACGCGGGGCATCCTGCACAACGTTCGGATGGCATCCGAAGGGCTGCCCGGGGCGATGGCGACGGTGCAGGGCGAATTGCGAGACGTGCCTGGCCTCGTATTGCAAACGCGGGCGACCTTGCAAGAAACCGAGAGGCTGCTAGCCGGTCTGCAGCGCCATTGGTTGCTGCGCGGGGCGATGGAACCGGCCGCCGACCTGCCAACGGTGCCGGCCGCCGCGCCCGCATCTGGAGAGGCGCCATGAATTGCGCACACGCCATCGTCACCGGGCTCGTCGCAGCGGCCGCGTTGTGGGGCGCCGGTTGTCGGACCCCGGCACCGGAGGCCGGCCCCGCACCCCATCCCGAAGTCCGGCGCCTCTGCGCGGCAGGCCGACGGGTGTGGGACCTCGGCGAGGCCGAACGGGCGGCGGAGCTCTATCGGCAGGCCCTCCTGGCCGCGCGCGCCTCCGGCCACATGGAGTCGGTCGCCGCGGCGGCCGGCAGCCTCGCCGCCTGCCGTTTCGAGACCGGCGACCTGCCGGGCGCGCTGGACGCGATCCGCGAAGGCCGCGCGGCGCTCGCGCGGGTCGGAAGGCGGAACGCGGATCTCGCCGTGCTGGAAGGTCGGATCCTGCTGGCCTTGGAACGCACGGCCCCGGCCCGCGCCGCCGCCGCGGAGGCCCTCGCCGCCGGCGGTGGCGTAGCGGCGCGACTCTTGCTGGCGGAATGTGCACTGCGGGAAGGGCAAACGGCCGCCGCGGCGGGGCATGCGGCCGACGCCGCCAGCTCGATCGCCCGGAATGCCCCGGCCGCGTTGCGGGGATGGCTTGCGGAAACGCTTGCCCGAGTGCGTATGGCGGAGGGACAGACCGGCGAAGCCGCGTCGGCCTTCGAGTCGGCCGCCGCCTGGCGCGGTTCCGCCGGCCAGCGGCGCCAGGTGGTCCGTAACCTCGCCGCGGCCGCCACGGCGTATGCGGCCGCCGGCCATCCGTTGAAGGCGGCCGACTGCGCCTACCGCGCCGCCGCCGCGGAGCTGGACCCCTCCGCCGCCGAGTCGTGGTTGACGCGGGCCGAGGGCTGGCTGGACGATTCCGCCGACGCGCGACGACTCCGCGACCTGATCGCCGCGCTGCGCGCGGAGCGCTCAAGGGCGACCGCCACGGGATCGCCGTGACCCCCGCCACCTGGCCCGTGCGGCTGGCTCGTTCCTGCTTGCGCATCGCGCTCGGCACCGTCGCGGCGCTGGCGCTGTGGATCGGAGGACTCGGTGTGACCGGCGGCGTCGAGGCGAAGTTTTATTATCCGGACCGGTTCGTCTACGCCACCCCCGCCGCCGCCGGCCTGCGATTCGAGGAGGTCTGGTTCGACAGCGCCGACGGCGCCCGCCTCCACGGCTGGTTTGTTCCGGCGGTCGGAACGGCGAGGGGGACGGTCGTGCACTTCCACGGCAACGCGCAGAACATGACCGCCCACTTCGCCTTCGTCGACTGGCTGCCGCACCGTGGCTTCAATGTGTTCGCGTTCGACTACCGCGGCTACGGGGCCTCCGAAGGACGGCCCGGCCGGCGGGGCCTGATCGAAGACGGCCGGGCGGCGATCGAGACGGTCCGTCGCCGTCTCGACGTGGACCCGGACCGCGTCGTGGTCTTCGGGCAAAGCCTGGGCGGGGCCTGCGCGCTGGCACTGCTCGGGCGGGAACCGGCCCTGGGGGTGCGGGCGGTGGCCGCCGACTCCGCCTTTTTCTCCTACCGGTCAATCGTAGAGGACAAGCTCGGCGAGCTGCCGGTGCTGGGCTGGTTCCGGCGTCCGCTGGCGCGATGGCTGATCGACGACGAATGGAGCCCGGGCTCGGTCGTGGGGCGCATCGCGCCGACCCCATTGCTGCTCCTGCACGGCTCACGCGACCGCGTGATCCCGGCTTCGCATTCGCGACGCCTCTTCGAAGCGGCTGGCGAGCCGAAGACCCTGTGGTTGATCCCCGGCCTCGACCACACCGAGGCCATCGTCGACGAGCGCGGGCCATGGCGCGACCGGCTCGTGGACTTCTTCCTGTCGGCCTTGGATGCGCCGCGCAAATGATGTTCCGTCGCGCCCGCCCGCCCTTTCTTGAGCGGCGGCCGACAGGACCGTAGCGCGGACCTCGCCCGGATTCCACCCCGCCTGTACACGTCCCCTTTGCCGGACTACGATTACGACCGGCTCGATTATGGGATGACCATCGGGATCGAACGCACCCCCGGCGGCACGATCTGGGCCTGCTGGGTGGCCGGCGGGGACGATCCGAAGGCGTTTTTCGCGCTGCCCACGAGCGACGACCAAGGCGAAACCTGGTCGAAACCGCATGCACCAATCCCGACGACGACCGGCCGTACTGGTCGGCCCCACGCCGGATCTGGCGCGGAGGGATGTTGAACAAGCCGATCGTCCTGTCCGGCGACGAATGCGTGCTGCCGGTGTACCTCAACCAGGTTCCGGCCTTCGGCCTCTTTCGCGATGTGTTCCGGGAATTGGACCCGTTGCGCGGCGCCCACATGTTCGTCTCGACCGACGCCGGCCAGACGTGACAACGGCGCGGCGGCCCGGTGAAGTTTTCCAACCCCGACTGGATCGAGCACATGTTCGTCGAGCGCCGCGACGGCAGTATCTGGATGCTGGCGCGCACGAAAACCGGCATCCTGCAATCCTTCTCGACCGATCGAGAGCGGACCTGGTCGGAGCCGACTCCGCTGGAGGGCGTTGGGCACCCCAACGCGCGCTTTTTCATCCGCCGGCTTCGTCGGCGCGCATCCTGCTGGTCAAGCACGGCGACGCGATGGCGTCGCATCGGGGCCGCATGAAGCTCAGCGCGTGGCTCTCCGAGGACAACGACCGGAGCCGGCGGGGCGGCTTGGTACTGGACAACCGCCCCGGCGTCTCCTATCCCGACGGCTTCCAGGCGTCGGACGGGACCATCTTCATCTCCCACGACCGCAACCGGGCGACCGACGGCGAGATTCTGATGGCGCGGTTCGTCGAACAGGACGTGCTGGCCGGCCGGCCTGCGAGCGCCATCACGGTCCCCCGCTGCGGCGTTAGCCAGCCTTTGGGCCCGAGCCGTGCGCCAGGTTTGATCCGCGGCTTCTGCGGGCCCGCGCTACGCGGCCGCCTGTGCCAACGGCGGCATCGGGCAGTCGAGCGCTTCGGAAATCGCGCGGATCAGTTCGTACTCGCCGGACGTCAGCTCGCCGTCCACCGCCGCCGCATCGCCGCAGGCGAGCAGAATGCGGCGGCGGATTTCGTGCGCCGCCTCTGCCAGCTGTTCGAGCGCCGCGTCGATTTCCTCCACCGCCGGATCCGCCGGCGGCCCTTTGGCCTGCCAGCCGAGCCGCGCCAGCCCCGTCTCGAACGCGCGCCGGATCTCTTCCTCCTCCGTCCGGCCGCGCCGCGCTACGCCCGCAATCAACGTTTCGATCTCCGCCCGCACCGCCGACGCCGTCCGATGCCGCACCGCCGCCGCCGGGCGCGCGGCGGCTACCAGTTGCCGCCGGACCACCATCGCTAGGGCGTATTCGAACAAATCGAGCCGGCGGTCCGCACGGAGAATCCCGTCGAGGCGGCGAACAAACGCCTCCTGCTCGGACGGCGGCAGCGTCCGCAACGCCGGCGCAGCCAGCTCGACCAGCGGCAACCGTTGAAGAGGTTCGATCGCGTTCAGATGCCGCCCCAGCGCTTGCATGGCTGCTGAGGCCGCTGAGTCGGCCGCCACCATTTCGAACTGGCGGCGTCGCGTGTCGGGGTCGCCCCCGCCCGCGGTCAATGCGAGGGCGTAGATGAGTCCCCGCGCGCCGGCCGGAGAACGCGCCGCAGCCGGCAGTTCCGGCGGCAGGCCGGCCAGCATCGCTTGCACCAGCTCGAGTTGGGCGGGGGTTACGGTCCCCGCCAAACCGATCGCGGTCTCCGGAGCCAGGCCCGCCATGGTGGGCGGTCTGGCCGGAAGCGGCGACGGGGCGACGGCGGTCGTCGGCCCGCCAGGCTCCAGCCGCCGAATGCGCTCCTGCAACGGTGGATGGGTCGCGAACCATGCGACCCAGGACCGCCCCAGCGCGTTGCAGAAAAACAGGTGGCTGGCCTCTGCCGCGTGGTCGTCCTGCACCAGCGCGCCCGCCGCCGCAACCTTCCGTAGCGCGGAGGCCAGTCCCGCCGGATTCCGCGTGAACTGCGCCGCCGCCGCGTCGGCCAGAAACTCCCGCTGGCGCGAGACCGCCGCCTTGATCAGCGCGGCGACGAAAACGCCGATGGAACCGATGACCCACAGGCCGGCGCCCGCCAACAGGAGCGGCAGGGGGTTGTTTCGATCGGACCGCCTTCGGACCCGCCCCCCCCGCAACGCGGCTCGCACGAGCGTCCGCCCGATGAGCGCCAGCAGTAGGATGCCGTGCAGCACGCCCATCAGCCGCAGGTTCAGCCGCATGTCGCCGTAGAGGATGTGGCTGAACTCGTGGGCGACAACGCCCTGCAATTCGTCGCGCGACAGGCGCTCCAGCGCGCCACGCGTGAGTCCGATCACGGCGTCGCGCGGTCCGAACCCCGCTGCGAACGCGTTGATGCCCTCCTCTGCGTCGAGAACATACACGTGGGGCACCGGCAGCCCGGCGGCCAGCGCCATTTCCTCCACCACATTCAGGGCGCGACGTTCGGCCGGATCCGACGTCGCCGGATCCAGACGGCGGCCGCCCAGCATCCGCGCCACGACCTCGCCGCCGCGCAGGAGCTGGACGGTCTTCCACGCCGTGCCGAGTCCGACGACGCCGGCCACAGCGCCGGCCACGGAAAGCAACAGGTTGGGCTGCCACAGCGTCGCGCGAGACTTCGCCGGGTCAGGGGCGCCAAAAAGCAGCAGGACGAAGAGGTAGATCGCCGCGACGATGCCGGCGACGGCCAGCGCATACAGGACCACCAGCCACACCGTGTTTCGCTGGGCCCGGTCCTGCAGGCCGAAGAAATCCATCGCGCGCGCGGCGGACATGGCGGGGCGGGCGCGGCAGCCCGCTCAGAAGCGGACCTGGGGCGCCTCGCGCTCGGCCGTCTGGGTGATTTCGAACAGCTCCGCCGGGCGAAAGCCAAGCGCACCGGCGACCAGGACGGCCGGGAAGACCTCCCGAGCGGTGTTGTATTGCATCACGGCATCGTTGTAGGCCTGGCGCGCGAAGGCGACCTTGTTCTCGGTCGAAGAGAGCTCCTCCATCAGCCGGGCCATTTGCTGGTCTGCCTTGAGGTTGGGGTACTGCTCGACGACGACGAGCAGCCGCCCGAGCGCGCCCGTCAGGGCCGATTCGGCGCCGGAGAGGTCGCGCATCGCGCCGGCCTCGCCGGGCCGGGCGGCGGCCGCTTGTTCGGCGGTCACGGCGCGGGCGCGCGCAGCGATGACGGCCTCGAGGGTCTGGCGTTCGTGGGCGAGGTAGCCCTTGGCCGTCTCGACGAGGTTCGGGATCAGATCGTGGCGGCGCTTGAGCTGGACGTCGATCTGGGAGAAGGCGTTCTTGTAGCGGTTGCGGAGCGTGACGAGCCGGTTGTAGACGCCGACGACGAAGAACACCACGACGGCGACGATGGCCAGCAGCACAACCCATCCGGGCATGTCAGACCTCTCCTCCGGTTCACGCGGGGAGCGTTCGTGCGTTCGGTCAAATGATGGAACGCCGTCCGGCGGCGGTCAAGCCGCCACTCCACCGCCGCGCCGTTCCTCCACTCGAGGCCCCGCGGCACAACGAGGCCCCAAAACCCAGCACCAGCGCTCTGCGACAGCGCGCTCGATGCGCGCTACAAGGGCGCCAACGGCAGCAACTCTTCCCTTCACGCCTCGCGCGGCAGGCCGCGCTCGGAAAGCAGACAGCTTCGTTCGCATACGGCGTTTCATCCCGCCCGCTCCTGAGGAAGTGGCATTCGGCCGGCCAAACTGTGCGCATACCACAGCCCGGCCATCCTCCTACCTCACGCCCGCATCCTCGCCTCACTTTCTCGGATAGTCGTCCCATTCCTTGCGGAGCAGGATGCCGCTGCCATCGTTGTCGGCCTCGCGGAAAATCCGCTGCAGACGTTTTAGGTCCTTCGCTGGCATCACCGCGGCATGGGGATCGGCGGCGTTGCGGCCCGCGGCCGCCACGTGCGCCTTTAGGAACTCGTCCCACGTCACGCCCCCGTCCTTGTCGAGGTCCAGTTGGTCAAACGTCAGGGCGGCGGATTTTTTCCCTGATTCGGGCGGCGACTCCGCCGGCGGCGGCTCAGGAGGAGGGGTGGCGTCTGGCTTGGGCGCCTTGCGGCCCTGGGCAACTGCACTTCCGATCGCAAGGAGGAGGCTCGCCGCTACGACAATCCCGGTCTTCATGGCATCGCACTCCTAACCATTGGATGATGCTGTTTTCCGGCATCCGAGTCAACTCCCGAATCGGCGTTTGACAACGCGGCGATTGCGGAGATGTTGTCAGGACTATGGGCGCGGAGGGAGCACGCGGAGGGTTGATCCGTATGACGAGCGTCGTGCGATTTGCGGCGTCGGTGTTGATCGCCGCGGCAGCCGCCCGGGCGCAGGGGCCGGCGGTGGCGCCGCCCAAGGGCGAACGGCCGGCTGCCCGGTTGGGCGAATACAGGGGCCTGAAGCACGCCATCGGCTGCAAGGGCTTTGTCAACGAGTCGGGCTGGCGCGGCCACTGGGAGCTGGGCGAAAACCTGACGATCATGCTGGAGTCCGCGCTGCAGGACACCGGCCGGTTCGTCCTGGTGGAACGGGAGCGGCTGCGGGACGTGCTGACCGAACAGGACTTGGCCGCCAGCGGCCGGGCAGCGGGGGCGTCAAAGGTCGCGCAGACGGGGCTGGTTCGCCCCGCCCGATACCTCGCCACCGGAGCGGTGACCGATGTCACGGAGGGCCAGCAAGGGCTTGGCGGCGGCGTCAACATCCGCGGGATCCGCCTCGGCGGCACCCGTTCGGAGGCCAGCCTGACCGTGATCGTTAAGTTGATCGACACCACGACCGGCGAGATCGTCGCCAAGGAGAAGGTCACTGGGAAGGCGGGCCGCACGGGCCTGACGGGGGGCCTGACCGTTCGGGGGGTCTCGGCCGACCTCGGCGGCTTCGTGAAAACGCCGTTGGGGGAGGCCGCGCAGGACTGCATCAACCAGGCGGCGGCCATCATCGCTCGGAAGATGGAGGAGTTCCCCTTCGAGGGCAGCGTGATCAAGACCGGCGACGACGGGCTGGTCATCGTCAACCGCGGCGCGCAATACGGGCTTCAGCCCGGCCAGGAACTCCAACTAGTCCGGCCGGGCCAAGTGCTGCTGGATCCGGACACCGGCGAGGTGCTGGAGCGGGAACAGGGCCGGCCGATCGGGCGCCTGCGGGTGGCGCGGGTGACGGAGAAGGTCGCCTACTGCGAGCCGGTCGAAGGCGAGGCGCGCCCCGGACCTGGCACGACGGTCATCCTGCCGCGGTAGACCCTCACCCCGCCGCCGTCACGCCGTTCCTGTCCGGCTAGCAGTACGGTTGGCCGAGCGATTTCCTCCTCCGCCGTGAGGGCGTCGCCTGCCACGTCGGCGCACTTAACATGTCAAGAGATACCGCTTAAGAAGACGGCCTGATGCAAGCCAGAGGCGAGGCGGCATGGGCAGTTGGAGCGGGGCGGGCGTCGTGGGCCGCCGTGGGCCTCGGCGTGATCGTCGGGCTCGGTGGCTTTACGGTCCACTATGCGGAGGGGCTTTCCTACCTGGGCAACGACCCGCGCGCCTGCGCAAACTGCCACGTCATGCGCGACCACTACGATTCCTGGGTGAAGGGCAGCCACCACCACGTCGCCACCTGCAACGACTGCCATCTGCCGCGCGGGTTTCTGGAGAAGTACGCGGCCAAGGTCCGCAACGGCTGGAACCATTCCCGCGCGTTCACGCTGCAGAACTTTCCGGAGCCGATTCGGATCACGCCGGCCAACCTGGTCGAACTGCAGCACAACTGCATCCGGTGCCATCGCGACATGGCCGGCCTGATCGCGGGGCACGTGGACGCCGAGTTGGGGTCGGCCCGCTGCACGGACTGCCACCGCTCGGCCGGCCATTTCGAGCTGCGATGAGGAGGCGCCCGACATGATCCGAAGGACCGCGCTCAACCTTGCCATTTTCGCGGGTACCGCGGCCGCGACCGCCGCGGTGACCGCGTTGCTGTTGAACATCCATCAGCGGAAGCTGGAGGCGCGCGACACGGTGTTTCGCGTGGTGGAGATCGGCGAGGACACGCTCGACGCGGCGGTCTGGGGCCGCAACTTCCCCCGCCAGTACGACGGCTGGCTGCGCACCGGCGACACGAACCGGACACGCTATGGCGGCAGCGAGGCGTTCTCCCACCTCGACACGCAACCGGCGCTGCGGACGATCTTCGCCGGCCATGCGTTCGCCGCCGACTACCGCGAGGAACGCGGCCACATGTACTCGCTGTCCGACCAGAAGCTGACCGAGCGCGCGCAGAAGTTCAAACAGTCGGGCGCCTGTCTCCACTGCCACGCCGGCGGGATGGGCCACGTCTACCGCTCACAGGGTGGCGGTGATCTGCTGGTCGGTTTCACCAACGTCTGCCGCATGCCGCTGGCCGAGGCATGGAACCTTGTCGAGCATCCGGTGACCTGCGTCGACTGCCACGACCCGGCGACGATGGCTCTCCGCATCTCGCGGCCGGCGTTGCTCAACGGGTTGGCCGTGCTGGCCGCCACCGAGGCGCCGGTGCCGTCGGTGCCCAGCATCGAGCGTTGGCGCCGGGAGGGCCGGCGGGGAACCTACGACCCCAACCGCGAGGCGTCCCGGCAGGAGATGCGGTCGCTGGTCTGCGCGCAATGCCACGTCGAGTACTACTTCAAAGGCGAAGGCAGACTGCTGACCTATCCCTGGCACAAGGGACTGCGCGCGGGGGAAATCCTGGAGTATTATGACGCGATGGACTTTGCCGATTGGACCCATGCCACCAGCGGCGCTCGGGTGGTCAAGGCCCAGCACCCCGAGTTCGAGCTGTGGAATCAGGGGGTCCACGCCCGGGCTGGAGTTGCCTGCGCCGACTGTCACATGCCCTACAAACGCGAAGGGGCGATGAAGGTCTCCGACCATCACGTGCGCAGTCCGCTGCTCAACGTCGCGCGCGCCTGCCTGCCCTGCCATCATGCGACCGAGACGGAAATGCTCGAACGCGCGGAGTCCGTCCAGCGGCGCACCCGCGCGATGATGGACCGGGCGATGGCCGCGGTGGCCGAGCTGATCGGGGACATTGCGGCGGCACGGGCGGCCGGCGCGACGGACGAGCAGTTGGCCACCGCCCGCGACCTGCAGCGCAAGGCCCAGTGGCGGCTGGACTTCATCAACGCCGAGAACTCGATGGGGTTTCACGCGCCCGCGGAGGCGGTGCTCGTTCTGGGCGAGGCGGTCGACTTCGCCCGCCAGGGCCAACTGACGTTGCGCGGGCGCGCCTCCGCGGAAAAGGCCACGCCTTGACGCGGCGGGGTCCACCACCGGCCCGTTGCTGGGCGGTCACACTGGCCGGGCTGGCGGTGACGGGGTGTGAGCTGGACAGCTCGTCGGACGGGGGCCCCGAGCTCGTCTCGCGCGAGATGCTGGCGGACGGAAGCGTCCGGACTATATACGCCGAAGACATCGTCACGGACGCCGGCGAGCGGGCCGTCCGGCAGACCACGATCACTCGACCGGTCGTGGGCGACGTGACCACCAACGTTGTTGTGGCGGTCGTTTCCGGCGCGATGACCGGCGGCACGAACGCCGTGCCGGCCGGCGGCGAAACCAACCTGCACTCCCCGATGCCAGCGCTGCCGGGGCTGCCCCCCGGCGCCGTGCCGTTGCCGCCGCCGCCATGAGCCACGGGTTAGGGGCGCTTGCGCCAACGCTAGCCGCGGTGGCCGTCGTCGCCGGGGCGGCCGATGTTCCCGACGCCACTGCGCCGGGATGGAGGATCGCCGGCCACCTTACCAATACGGCGATACGGGAGGCCTCGGGGCTGGCGCCCTCACGCCGATGCGCCGACCGGCTCTGGATCGTCAACGACAGCGGTAACCCCGCGCGGCTGTGGGCGGTGGACAGCCGCGGGCGCGATATCGCATCCCTAGACATCGAGGGCGCCGCGAACGAGGACTGGGAGGATTTGGCGTCCGTTGTTCTCGATGGCCGGCCGTGGCTGGCGATCGCAGATTGCGGGGACAACCTTGGGATACGTGACGGGATCTTCGTTCATTTCGTGGAGGAGCCGGAGACCGAACGAGTTGCGCCCCTGGCGGTCCGACCGGCCCTGTCGCTGAGCATTCGTTTCGAAGATGGGGCCCGCGACTGCGAGGCGGCGGCGGTGGACCCGACGGAGCGGACGGTCCTGTTGCTCAGCAAACGCGATCCGCGCCCCGCTCTGTACCTGGTTCGCCTGCCGCCCGCTCCGACGTGGACCAGCGCCGTGCATTCGGCCGTCGCGCATCGGGCCGCCGTGTTCGCCTCCTGGCCGCCCCCTCAAGGTGGATCGAACCGCGGGGTCCTCGGGAACATCGGCAACCAGCCGACCGCGATGGACCTGTCGCCCGACGGCCGTCGGCTCCTGATCTTGACCTACGAGGACGCGTGGATCGTAGAGCGGCGGGCGGGGGAGGATTGGGCCATCGCAGCGGCGCGTCCCATGCTCAGGGCCGAGATGCCCGACCCGGCGGAGGGGGTGCTCCGCCGGCGAGAGGCGGCCTGCTGGTCGGCGGATGGCGCGTGCTTTTTTGTCACAGGCGAGGGAAACGAGCCGCCGCTGCTGCGAGCCGTTCCCCCGCCGCCTACGCTCCGCTCCCCGACGGATCGTTAGTCTGCGGCCGGATACCTAGATCCTCGCGCCGGAACTGCCGGCGCCGTGACATCGCAGTCAGCGCGCCGCGCTCGGGAACCACGGTCAGCCGGATCTCCGTCGGGTTGTAGTCAATCCGAAGGTCGGTGCAGCCAACGGCGAAAATTGTCCCGTCTGACTGGCCCTCGAAGGATCCTTCAAGCGCAGGGTCAAAGCTGGCCAACACGGGGTGATCTATGGATGCCTACCACCGCGACAATCTCGACGAGGAAATCTGCTCCCTCGAAGCCAATCCCTCACGGGTTCATGGCTTCGACGGGCTGTTTTCGGCTTGAGGATCGCAGAAACGCTCAACCACGTAGAGGTGCCTCTCGAGAATTACACCACTTCGGGCACCTGCCGTGGGTCAGGAGCACGAAAACCGGTTCCTGGGGATGCGGCCCCGGAAGTCTGTTCCTTCCGATGTCCGAACGGTGCGGCCGGCGTCTTGCAAGACTTTTTCGGTTGTGCTAGATGAGGGGAAAGTGATAGCATCTGTTTTGTGGGAGAGGCTTCGATGCGGGCGGAGGGGTCAGAGCGCGTCGAGCGGGCTGCGGGGAGCCGTGCGCAGATCCTTGACGACGTGCGTGTAGATCATCGTCGTCTCGACGCTTCTGTGACCGAGCAGTTCCTGAATCTGCCGGATATCGACCCCCTGCAACAGAAGATGGGTCGCGAAGCTGTGCCGCAGCGTGTGCACCGTGACCGGCTTGGGAATGCCCGCCTTCGCCGCCGCCTCGCGCACCGC
>CAKZPT010000050.1 GCA_937139365.1 uncultured bacterium
CGTGGGCCGCCATGGCCGACCCGCCCCTCACAGTCGTCGAACAGCCCGTCGCCGACCTCGCCGTCCGCGCAACCGGGCTGTTGCTGTCGCGCATCCACGCCTCTGAATCCTCGCCGCCTACCCTCGTACGATTGTCCGTCCGGCTCGTCGAACGCGCGTCGGTCGCCCCGCCGCCATCACCCCAAAAAGGAGACCCGAAATGAACCTGCTCGCCCTCCTCGCCGCCGCCGCCATCGCCACTACGCCGGTGCCGTTGATCTTCGACACGGACATGGGCAACGACGTAGACGACGTGCTCGCCCTCGGCCTCATCCACGCTTTGCAATCCCGAGGCGAATGCCGCCTGCTCGCCGTCACCATCGCAGAGGACCACCCGCTCGCCGCCGCCTTCGCCAACGCCGTGAACACCTTTTACGGGCGCGGCGACATCCCCATCGGCATCGTGAGCGGCGGCGTCACGCCCGACCTCGGTCGTTTCCTTAAGCTTGCGACCGAGCGCGACGGCGATTCGCTGCGCTATCCCCGCGACCTCGACGGAACGAACGACACCCCTGAGGCATGGCGCCTGCTCCGCCGCGTTCTCGCCGCCCAACCCGATGGCTCGGTCGTGATCGCGCAGGTGGGCTTCTCCAACAACCTCACGAGCGTCTTGTATCCCGTCCGTCCAGATCGCGACTACTTCGGCCTCTCCGAACCGGGACGGATTACTATGGAGGAGCATGGGCGCATCCGGTTTGAGCCTGCACCGGACGGCCGTCACCGGTACCTGACGATGTCGCGCGAACAGTCGCTGCGTGTCGTCGAGGCGTTCGTCGCATGGTGCAGCCAGCCGCCCTGCCGCGGCCCGCTCGATCCAGAGGCGCCGGCCCATGCCGCCCCCTAATGCCCCCGGCCCCCGCGTCGCAGTGGTCGGCTCCCTGAACATGGACCTCGTCGCGCGGGTGCGCCGTCTTCCCCGGCCGGGCGAGACGGTGTCCGCCAGCGATCTCCAAGCCCATCCCGGCGGCAAGGGCGCCAACCAGGCCGTCGCCGCCGCCCGGCTGGGCGCCCGCACGCGCATGATCGGCTGCGTCGGGACCGACGGCCACGGCGAGGCCCTGCGCCGTGAACTCGCCGCCGCCGGCGTGGACATCGCCGAACTGCATGCGGTCTCCGACCGCCCGACCGGCACAGCCCTGATCGCGGTGGACGAAAAGGGGCAAAACCAGATCGTCGTCGTCGCCGGCGCCAACGGCCGCATGACCCCAGAGCACCTGCCCGCCTCCTTCCCCGCGCAGGACGATGTGGTCGTTCTGCAACTTGAAATTCCCATGGATACGGTGGTGCGGACGGCCCGAATGGCCCGCGCCGCCGGCCGGTTGGTCATCTTGAACACCGCGCCCGCCGCCGGCCCCTTGCCGGAAGAGCTCCTCGCCGCGGCGAACGTGCTCTGCCTCAACGAGACCGAGGCGTCCATGGTCGTGCCAGCGGCAGGGGCTGACGCGGCCCCCGCGCAGCGCGCCGAATGGCTCGCCCGCGACACCGGCGCCGTCGTCGTCGTCACTCTAGGGGAGCAGGGCGCGCTCCATTGCCTCCCCGGCGCCTCACCCACGGCCATCCCGGCGTTCCGCGTCAAGGCCGTCGACGCAACCGCTGCCGGCGACGCCTTTGTGGGGGCGCTCGCAGTGGCGCTGGGCGAGGCCGGTCCGCCGATCAGTGCCGGATCGTTGGCCCGGGCGGTCCGTTTCGCCAACGCCGCCGGCGCCCTGGCCGCCGCACGCGCCGGCGCCATTCCCTCGATCCCATTCCGGCCCGAGGTTGACGCGATGCTCGAATTCGGAGATACTCCATGAACCGCGCCCCATACGTGCCCGCTGCCCTGGCCGTTCTATTGTCCATCGCTGGCTGTTCGCGACAGGAATCCCCGCCCGCCATCCAAGGCCCCGGGCCCTCGAAGCCGAAGATTGCCCTCATCATGAAATCCCTGGCCAACGAATTTTTTGCGACGATGGCCGAGGGCGCCCGCGCCCACCAGCAGGCCCATGCCGATCGCTATGAGCTGATCGTGAACGGCATCAAGGACGAACGGGACTTGGCGCGCCAGGTGGCGCTGGTCGAGGACATGATCGCCCAAGGCGTCCAGGCCATCGTCATCGCCCCGGCCGACTCGAAGGCCCTCGTCCCCGTGCTCAAGCGGGCCCGCGACAAGGGCGTCGTCGTCGTGAACATCGACAACCGGCTGGACGCCGATGTCCTGGCCGCTGCCAGCGTGCGCATCCCCTTCGTCGGCCCGGACAACCGCGCCGGAGCGCGCAAGGTCGCGGAGATGGTCGCCGCCCGGCTTCAACCCGGCGACAAGGTCCTCGTCCTCGAAGGCATCCGCACCTCGTTCAACGGCCAGCAACGTCGGCTCGGCTTCGAGGACGCCGTGCGGGCTGCCGGACTCGTCATCGCCGACAGCCAATCCGCACAATGGGAAATGAACATTGCCAGCCAGATCGCTTCGGCGATGCTGAACGCGCATCCAAACGCAAAGGCGATTCTGGCGGCGAACGATAACATGGCCCTCGGAGCTCTGGCATCCGTACGGGCCGCCGGCCTCAGCGGACAGATCCTGATCGCCGGTTTCGACAACATCCGGGCCGTCCGCCAGGCCATCCGCTCGGGCGAAATTCTAGCCACCGCCGACCAGCACGCCGACCAGTTGGCCGTCTTCGGGATCGAATACGCTCTCCAGATCCTCTCCGGCGCCGCCGAGCCCTCCGACCGCGAAACGCCGGTGGACCTGATCACCTCCGCCAACGTGGGCGAATGATGCCGTCCGTTCCTCCACGTGTCCGCACCCTCGGGCTAAACAAGGCCTATGCCGTGCCGGTCCTTTCCGACGTCAACTTCGAGTGCCTTCCCGGCGAGGTCCACGCGCTGATCGGCGCCAACGGCGCTGGCAAAAGCACCCTGGCGCGCATCCTCTGCGGTCTGGTCCGGCCCGACGCCGGCTCCATGGAGTTCGACGGCCGCCCCTACGCCCCCCGGCACAAACGCGACGCGGAGGCCGCCGGCGTCCACATCGTCCACCAGGAACTCAACCTGGTCGGTAACCTCAGTGTCGCGGAGAACCTTTTTTTGTCGGACCTGCCTCGTCGCTGGGGGTGCCTCCGTCTTGGGGAGCTGCGCGAGGCGGCACGAACGGCGCTGGCGCGCGTGGGGCTGGCCGGCCTCGATCCCGCGACGCCCGTGGCGGCCCTCGGCGTGGGCGTGCGACAGTTGGTCGAAATCGCCGGGGCGCTGGCACGCGCATGCCGCCTGCTGATCCTCGACGAGCCGACCGCGGCGCTCTCCGATCCTCAGATCGAGCGGCTGTTCGACCACATCCGCCGACTCCGCGCCTCGGGCGTCTCGGTGATCTACATCAGCCACCGAATGGACGAAATCGCCCGGATCGCGGACCGCACCACGGTCTTGCGGGACGGCCGAATCGTTGCCACCCGCCCGGTCGCGGCGTTGCCGGTCGCCGAAGCGGTCCGCATGATGGCCGGCCGCGACCCCTCGGCCCACGCCGCCGCGCCCCGCGTACCTGGGCCGATTCGGTTGCGTGTTCGGGATCTCCGCCGGGCGCCGGCCGTCCGCGGCATCACCCTAGAGGCGCGCGCCGGCGAAATTCTCGGCCTCGCCGGCCTTGTCGGATCGGGTCGTACAGAGTTCCTTCGCGCCGTCTTCGGCGCCGAACGCGCGGACGGGGGCGAGGTGCAGGTGGACGACAGTCCTCCGCGGCGCTTCAGTTCGCCGGCCGAGGCGGTCGCCGCCGGCCTTGCGATGGTGCCGGAGGACCGCAAGGAGGATGGCTTGATGCTGGCCCGGCCCGTCGCAATGAACATGTCCCTGGCCTCGCTGGCATCCTTTCGGCGCGCCAGCGGCCTGCTCGCGGCGGCCGCGGAGCGGACCGCGGTGGGGCAAACGGCCGACCGCGTGAATCTGCGTTGCGCCTCGCTGGACCAGCCGGTGACCGAGCTCAGCGGCGGCAATCAGCAAAAAACGCTCATCGGACGTTGGCTGATGCGCGACGCAGCCGTGTACCTTTTCGACGAGCCGACCCGCGGCGTCGACATTTCGGCCAAAGCGGCGATCCACGAGCTTATGGGGGATCTGGCCCGTCGTGGCCGGGCCTGCGTTGTCGCGTCCAGCGAGCCGGAGGAGCTGATGTCGCTCTGCGACCGGATCGCCGTGTTCGCCCGCGGCCGGATCGCGCGGGTCTTCGAGCGAGGCGAATGGACGCATGAGCGGATCTTGGCGGCGGCCTTCGAGGATCCTGCGGGAGGTGCGCAATGAGGTCGGGGACGAACGGCCAGCCCCGCCGCCGCGCGGCGGAGTGCGCGGGTCTGCTCGCGGTGCTCGCCGCCCTGGTCGCGTTGTTCGCGGCGCTCAGCGACCGTTTTCTCGCGCCTGAAACGTTTTTGACGATCGCCAACCAGATCCCCGACCTCGTCGTGATCGCCGTGGGGATGACGCTGGTGCTGGTGTCGGGCGGGATTGACCTCTCGGTTGGATCGGTCATGGCCCTAGGCGCCTCGTTGTTGGGCGTGGCCATGACTGATCATGGTTGGCCGGCCGGCGCGGCGGCCCTGGTGGCGGCCTCGGTGGGGCTGGGCTGCGGCCTGGTCAACGGGGTGATCTCGGTCGGCGCAGGGATTCCCTCGTTCATCGTCACGCTCGGCATGCTCGAGATCGCCCGCGGCGCGGCCTACCTCGCCACGCGCTCGCAGACGCAGTACATCGGCCCCGCGATCGAGCCGATCGGCGCGCCGTTGCCCGTGCTGCACCTCTCTCCCGCCGTCCTGGCCGCGTTGGCGCTGGTCGCGGGGGGGCAATTCATCCTCTCCCGCACGGTCCTGGGCCGTCACCTGGTGGCGATCGGCTCGAACGAGTCCGCCGTCCGGCTCTCGGGCATCGATCCTCGGCCGCCGAAGATTGCGGCCTTCGCGATCTCGGGTTTGTTGAGTGGACTGGCAGGTGTGTTTCAATCGTCGCGGCTATCGGCCGCCGACCCGAACGGCGGCGTCGGCCTCGAGCTGGCCGCCATCGCGGCCGTGGTGATCGGCGGAACGAGCCTGATGGGCGGACGGGGCTCGGTGGTGAACAGCTTCATCGGCGTGCTGATCATCGCGGTGCTGCAGACCGGCCTGGCACACGTCGGCGCGACGGAGCCCGCCAAGCGCGTGATCACCGGCGCCGCTATCGTGGCGGCCGTGCTGGCAGACGCCGCACGCCACCGATGGGCCGCAGCCGACCTGTGGCGCCGGCTGAGACGTGCCGTCCCCGCCACCGCGATGCCGGCTGACCGCTTATGAGCCGCCTCCTCCCCATGCTACTGCCCACCGCTGCAGCCGCCGGCGAGTTCGCCGTAGCCGGGCCATCCGCGTCGTCCACGTTGCCCCTCATCCTGCACGGCACCGACATGTCGGGCGACGCCGACGACGCCGGCGCACTGGCTGTATTGCATGCCCGTGCTGACCTCGGCGAGTGTCGACTCCTCGCGACGCTCGTCCATCGCAACGGCCACGCCAATTCCTCGGACGCCGCCCGGCTCGCCCATGGCCCCGCCAGCCATTCGGTCCGCCGGGCGTACGAGCTGCGCCATTCCGAGGGCCGGCCCTCGATCCGCGGCGCCCAGCCGAGCTGGGACCAGACGGCGGTGCTCTTCGCCGTGCGGGGCCCCGATCTCGCCCTGTGAATTCTCCGGCGCGGTGGCCTTTCGGTGGACAAACATGCCCTGACGCACTGGACCGACCCGCCGGACGGTCCCCATTTCTCGTGGATCGCGGATGTTCGGCGCAGACGTCCGCGCGGATCACCGAGGAATTGGTGATCGCGCCGCCGCGCCGGCCCCCGACCGCCCAGCCGCCCGGGGGCTTGAGCAGGGCGCGGCCGCCCCCTACGATGCGGCCGGTGCCATGAGCGAGCCCCTATTGTCGGTCGTCGTCCCCGTCTACAACGAGGTCGAGAGCGTCGAAGCGCTCTGCGGCGCCCTGCACGCTTCCCTGTCGCGCCAGCCCCGAACGTACGAAATCATCCTCGTGGACGACGGCAGCACCGACGGCACATGGCCGGCGCTGGTCCGCCTCGCCAACCGCTGGCCGCATCTGCGCTGCATTCGCCTGCGCCGGAACTTTGGCCAGACGGCCGCGATGAGCGCGGGCATCGACGCCGCCCGTGGCGGGATCATCGTCACGCTCGACGCCGACCTCCAAAACGATCCCGACGACATCCCCCGTCTCGTGGAGTTGATGAGCGACGACGTGGACGTGGTCAGCGGTTGGCGCAAGGACCGTAAGGACCCCTTCCTCTCTCGCCGTCTTCCGTCCATGCTGGCCAACGGCCTGATCAGTCGCATCACCGGCGTGTCGCTGCACGACTACGGGTGCACGCTGAAGGCCTACCGTGCCGAGGTGCTGCGCCGCGTACGGCTCTACGGGGAGATGCACCGGTTCATCCCTGCGCTCGCCAGTTGGGTGGGCGCGCGGGTGATCGAGGTCCCCGTGCGGCATCACCCCCGCCGCTTCGGCCGCTCGAAGTACGGACTTTCGCGAACGCTTCGCGTCGTGCTGGACCTAATCACGGTGAAGTACCTGCTGCGCTACAGCCAACGCCCGATGCAGGCGTTCGGCAAGATCGGGCTGTCGCTCGGCCTGCCCGGCCTAGCCCTGCTGGCCTTCATGGTGGCGGCGCACCTCTCGTACCGCTTGTTCGGCACCGGATGGGCAGCGGAGCTCATCAAACGCCCCTTCTGGGTCATCAGCGCCTTTCTGCTGATCCTGATGGGCGTGCAATTCATTTCGATCGGGCTGCTGGCCGAGGTCCTCAGCCGCACCTACCACGAGGCGCAGGCCAAGCCCATCTACGCCATCCGCGAGACGATCGAATCGCCCTCATGAGCCGCGCCCCGGACGTTGCACAGGACCTGGCGGCGCGCCTGGGCGACCGCCCCGTACTGACCGCAGCGCTCGCGACGCTAATGATCGCGGGCATGGCGGCCTCCGTCGTCTCCGTGGTGCTGATGTGGAGCCGCCGTCCCCGGCTCGCCGCGCTCCGCGCCCGGCCGTGGCACGAAACGGACGCCGCCGTTCTGGCGGCGTTGTTGGCCGGCTTGTTCCTAGTGGCCGCGGCTGTCGTCGCCACGCTGGACCGAGTCCTGCCCGGCATCCTGCACTCGCCGCATCGCGATGCCTGGGTGATGGCGGCTCAGAGCTTCGCATTCCACTGGCCTGCGCTGGGGTTGGCAGTGTACTGGCTTCGGTCCCGCCGCCGGAGCTGGACCGAGGCCTTCGGCGCGCCCGGCCGCCCACTCGTCAGCGATCTCTTCCTTGGTGCCTTTTTTTACCTGGCCATCGTCTGCCCGGCCGGCCTTGCTGGCTGGGCGGGCCGCGCCCTGCTCGACCGTCTGGGCCTTGATACGGCACCGCAGGAAATCATCCGCGTGCTCGCCGACCCGGCCGCCGGAGCCGCCCGGTGGTACCTTTTCTTCCTTTCGCTGGTGCTGGCGCCGGTGGCCGAAGAGATCGTCTTTCGCGGCATCGCTCTGCCGGCCATGACGCCGCGCTTTGGCCCCGGCGGCGCGGTGCTTCTCACCGCCACCCTATTTGCGGCAGTGCACGGCCATGCCGCTGCAGCCGCCCCCATTTTTGTGCTTGGCCTCGGCCTGGCCATGGCCTACCTCTACAGCGGCTCGCTTGCCGTGCCGATCGTGATGCATGCCACTTTCAACGGCGTGTCCGTCGCCTTAAGCCATCTGCTGGAGTTGGCGGATTAGCGGGCGCCCTCGGCTGCCGCTCCGCCGCGGTGCGCCATTGTTCGAAGCACCGCGCCGCTTCCCGTCGTAGGAATTCGTCGCCGCCTTCTGCGTGTCGCCGCACCGCGGCGCACAGGGCCGGGTCCTCCGAGGCATGGGCGGCGGCGGCCAGCGCGTTCCGAATCCAACGCCGCCACCCAATCCTCCCGACCACAGTACCCGCGTAGCGCTGCCGAAATTCCGCGGGATTGAGGAAAATGGCGGCGTCCAGGGGCGGCGTGTGCAGCTCGGGTTCAAACCGGAGCCACGGCCGTCGAGACGGTCGCACCATCGCGGGCCGATTCCACGGGCAGCACTCCTGGCACTCGTCGCAGCCCACCAGCCAACGTCCGGAGCCGGCAGCCGGATCCCCCGGCCAATCTCCCCGGCATTCGACCGTCATCCACGCGACGCATCGGCGCGCGTCGAGGACGGGCCCATGCGCCAACGCGCGGGTGGGGCACCGCTCCATGCAGCGCCGGCATTCGCTGCAGCCTCCGCCCGCCACCGCTTGCCGATCCTCGTCGCCGCCGTGCGGCTCCCACGGCAACGCCAGCACCGCCAAGTGCACCCAAGAGCCCAGCCCCGGACGGATGAGCATCGTATTGTGGCCGATGAACCCCAGACCCGCCCGTTCGGCCAGCTCGCGTTCCGGGACGGGTGCCGTGTCCACCGCCACCGGCGGCGGGACCGACAACGCGGCCAACCGTCGCAGTCGTTCGGCCAGCGCGGCCGCGCGTGCCCGCAGCACATCGTGGTAGTCCGGCCCCCATGCGTAACGGGCAATCCGACCCCGACGCGGGTCGAGCCACAGCCCGGGCGGCGGCTCCGACGTGACGTACGAGGCGCCGACCACCAGCCAGCTTTTCGTTCCCGGGTACGCCGCGCCGGGATTCAACCGCGCCGGCAACGATCGGGCCCACCACTCCATGTCGGCATGGCGGCCCTCCGCAACCCATCGGCGCATGGCCTCCGCCCGCGACGATGGCGCTGCCGGCGCCACCCCCGCCGCGTCGAATCCCTCCTCGGATGCCAGCGCCTCCAGTTCGGAACGTGTGGGGAACCTCGACATGCGCCCGTTTGTCATTCGCCGGCGATGGACTAGGATACCTTCTTGGTGCATGGAACCCAACTGGGTTCACCTTATGACGTTGATCGGATGGATGATCGCCGCTGCCGCGACCGCCTCGGACGGCCCCGAGGTCCTTGAATTGCCCTTCGTCCGCGCCGACCGGGCAGCTCGCGAAGTTCGCGTCGTCGCCCGTGCCACCGGCATCGAGGCAAAAACGCTCTGCGAGTTCTTCCTCATCGCAACGAACAGCGGCCACGACTACGAGGCCATCGCCGTGTCCCTCGCCCGCCCCGGCGACATCCACCGCGCGCTCGAGCACATCGGCCTGCCGGCGGGTCGGCCCGTGGATCCCAAACAGCTTCGGTTCTGGCCGCGAGGCGAACGCGTCATCGCCGAGTTCGAATGGTGCGCCAGCACCAACCCCGCGTCCCCCCCCCGCCGAGTCCGGTTCGAGGATACGCTCCTCGACACCCGGATGGGGCGGCCCCTGCCCGCCGACGGGCTGGTCTTCGTCGGGTCGGCCCGTGTCCCCGCCGCCAACGGGACCGGAACGGTCTATGCGGCGGACGAAGTCGAACCGAACTCCATCGCCTCCGCCTTCAACCTTGAAACGACGGTGCTCGACATTCCGCGGCGGGGCAGCCAGAGCGCATTGTACGACTACCAGGTCGTCAACCCCGATCATGTGTGGACGGCCGGCGCCCCTCTGACCGTCGTGCTGCGCCCCGAGCCGCGCCCGACGGGGGAGCCGCGCGTCGCGGATTTCAATCTCACCGCGGCGACGACCCACAACGGCTCGCCCGTCTTCCGCCTGGTCCGTGCGCCCGGCCAAGCCCAGGAGGCGGAAGGCGGGGCGGAGGCGATCCTGGCGGCCATCGAGGCGATCGCCCGCGCCGGCCGCGACGCGCATCTGACCATCGTTGTGGCGCCGCGGACGTCCGTGTCCGCCCTGCGTCCGATCGGCGAGGCCCTCGGGCGGATTGCTGAGCATCCCGCGGTCCGGATCGAGCCTCCGCCGGCGGGCCAGTTGTACTACCGCGCCCTGGCGCCGGACCCGAGCCTCCGCAACCGCGCCGAACGACCCTCCCAGCCATGGGAGATCCGTTTCGAGATCGGCGAAGGAAGCCGCGCCGCCGTACTGATCAAGGTCGAGCCGACCCGCGACCTGATCACGGATGCGCCGACCTACCATGAAACGCGCCGCCGGGCCGGGTCGCCCACCGCGCTGCGAGCCGCGTTGGACGAATGGGGGCCGGGTCTGCCCGTGCTGGTCGTGTTCGCCCCCCCGGCGATGACCTTCGGCGAGCTGCTGGAGTGGATCGCCCCGCTGCAAACCACGCACCCCGTCGTCCATGTCTTCGCCGATTGAATCCGCGTCCGGCTTCGGACACGTGGACCGCCGGCCCAAGACCTTCGACGTCCGCGTCCGCGGTTGCAAGGTCAACCAGTGCGAGGCCGCAGCGGTCGCGCGGGCCTTGGAATCGCGAGGCCTCCGCCAGGCTCGCACCGGGGAGCGGCCGGACGTCGTCGTCGTACACGGCTGCGCGGTCACAGCGGCGGCGGAGAGGGAATCGACGCGACTGGCGCGGGCCGCGCGGCGTGAAGGCGCCGTCCATGTCGTGTTCAGCGGCTGCGCGGCCGCAATACCGGCGGCCGCCGAGGGCGTCGAGATCATCCCCTCCGGCCCTGGCTGGAGCGACGCGATCGCTCGCTGGATCGACCTGCTCCCGGCGCCGCGGCCCGGGGGAGATTGCAACGAGGCCTTTCCGGGGCACCACCGGGCCTTTGTGAAGATCCAGGACGGCTGCGACCGGTGGTGTACCTACTGCATCGTTCCCGCGCTTCGCGGACCGCCGCGCGACACGTCCCTCGACGACATCCTTCGAGAAGCCGCCGCGCGAATTCGAGCGGGGCATCTGGAGCTCGTGCTGAGCGGCGTCAACATCGGCCGGTGGCGTGCCTCGCTGGGCGGGCTTGCGGCCGTCGTCCGGGAGGTGGCCCGTCTGCCGGGCCTGCGCCGGTTGCGGCTGTCCAGCCTGCATCCTGCCGATCTAACGCCCGAGCTCCTCGACGTGATGCGATCCTCGGCGGCCGTTGTGCCCCACGTGCACCTGCCCCTGCAATCGGGATCCGACGATGTGTTGCGCCGAATGAACCGCGGCTACACGGCCGGCGAGTTTCTCGCCGCGGTCGAACGGGCGCGGGCGTACCTGGACCGGGCCGCCATCACCACCGACGTCATGGTCGGCTTTCCCGGGGAAACCGGGCGGGATTTCAACGCCACAGTGGCGGTCTGCCGGGCCGCCGGCGTCTCGCGCATTCACATCTTCCCATTTTCGCCGCGGCCCAGCACGGCGGCCGCGCGGCTGGACGGACGCGTTCCGCAGGCCGTCGTTCGCGAACGATGCGGGCGGCTGCGCCGCCTCGCCATGGAATTGTCCGTCGCGGCCCACTCCGGGCACGTGGGCGAGGAGGTGGGGGTGCTCTGCGAAACATGGGATGGCGCAACGGCCGCCGGTTATTCGGAGCGCTACATGCCCGTCCGTTTCCCGGCGCCGGCCGATCCGCGAGGCCGAATCTGGCGGGTCCGCGTCGTGGCGGCCGACGCCGATACGCTGACGGGCGAGCTGATCGGGCCGGGGTGATCCGCCTTACCGCCGCCAGAAGGCGGGCGAGAAGAGCACCAGAACGGTGAAGAGCTCCAGACGGCCCAGCAGCATCAGGAACGAGAGAAACCCCAGCGCCCAGCCCGGCAGGGCGGCGTAGTTGGCCGCCGGGCCGACCGCGCCGAAGCCCGGGCCGATGTTGCCCAGGCACGCGGCCGCCGAGGAGGCCGCGCTGACCCAATCGTTTCGGAAATGGAGGGTCATCACCGCCGCCCCCGCCGCGAACAGCGCGACGTACAGCACGACGAAGACCACGACGTTGGTCAGCAGGTCCGGCTCCACCGCCTCGCGGTCCACCTTCACGCTCACCACGGCGTCGGGATGGAACCAGCGAAAGATCTCGCGCCCCATTGTCCGAAGGGCGATCAGCACCCGGACGACCTTGACGGACCCGCCGGTTGAGCCGGCGCACCCGCCGACGAACATCAGCAGCCACAGGATCGTCCGCGCCATCGCCGGCCACTGGTCGTAGTCCTCGGTGGTGAAGCCGGTCGTCGTCATGATCGAGGTCACCGTGAAGGCGGCGTTGCGCAGCGCGCCGCCGGCGGAGGCGGACACGCCGGAGGTGAACAAGATCGCCGCCACCACGGCCGTCGCGCCGGCCAGCATCAGCGCGTAGAGCTTGAATTCCGAGTCCCGCCGAAAGGCGTCGAGCCGACCCTGCGCGGCGCGATAGTGCAGCGCGAAGTTGACGCCGCTCAGCGCCATGAACACCACAATGATCCACTCCACGACCGGACGACCCAGGCCGCCGACGCTGGCCTCCCGCGTCGAAAAGCCGCCGGTCGCGATGGTCGCAAACGCATGGCATACCGCCTCGAACCACGACAGGCCGGCCGCGCAAAGGAGCGCCGTCTCCGCCGCCACGAGCGCCACGTAGATCAGCCAAAGCCGCTTGGCGGTTCCCGCGATCCGCGGCGTCAGGCGGTCCTTGACCGGCCCGGGCATTTCCGCGCGGAAAATCTGCATCCCGCCGGTGCCGACCATCGGCAGGATCGCCACCACCAGGACGAGCACCCCCATGCCGCCGAAGAAATGCGTCATCGCGCGCCAGAGGAGGAGACCGCGAGGCATCAGGTCCGGCCGGGGGATGACCGAGGCCCCCGTCGTCGTCAGTCCCGACATTGCCTCGAACACCGCGCCGGTCCACGTCGGAACGGCTCCCGACAACCGAAACGGAATGGCGCCAAACAACGCGGCCGCGGCCCAGCCGAAGACCACCACCGCGATCCCCTCCCGGCGCGTCAACTCCGCCGGCCGGCGCATCGCAAACGCCAGCAACGCGCCCGCCGCCAGCGACGCCTCGCCCCCCCATGCCAGCGCCTCGACCGAGGACTGGGGATCCCCCATCGCCACCGCCACCCCTGCGCAGATGAACAGGGCAAGGCCGACTGCGACCAGGACCCACCCCACCAGCGCGGCCACCGGCCGGGCCCTCATCCGCGCCTCCGCGTCCTGCCGGCGACAGTTTTCAACAACACGCTCATCGGTCGGTCAACGCACTCAGCCTTGTCACCGCCGAGGGCAGCGCAAAGACGGCCACCCGGTCGCCCGCGGCCAGCCGGGTGTCGCCGGTGGGCACCTGCACCCCGTCCGCCCGCTCCATTGTTGCGAGGATCGCCCCTTCGGGCAGCTTCAGGCCTTTCACCGCCCGCCCGACCCACGGGTGTTTCGGCCCCAGCTGCACCTCTAGAAGCTCCCCCGAGAGGGTCTGGAACAGCGTCGCCGCCCGCACGTTCCGCCCGCGGACGAACTGCAGGATCGCGTTCATCATCGAAAGATGCGGGCTCACTGCCCGGTCCAGCAGGCTGAGGTTCCGGATGATCGGCACGTAGCCCGGCTTCGCGACGCAGCCGACCGTGAAGCTGGCGCCGGCCTTCTGCGCGACGAGGCACATGATGATGTTGTTCTCATCGCTGCCCGTCGTGGACACGAAGGCGGTGCGTTCGTTCATGCCCGCCGCCTCGAGGATGTCGAGGCTCATCGCGTCGCCCCGGAGCACGAGAACCCGGTTGAGGCACGCAGAACACCGGTCCGCGACGGCCGCGTCGATGTCGATGACGACCGTTTCCAAGCCCGCCTCCTCCAGGCGACGCGCCAGCGCCAGCCCTAGTGTACCCCCGCCGCCGATGACCACCCGCCGCAACTGGGGCCGGTCGGGGTAGACCACCGACAACAGCGCGGAGAGGGCCTCGGGCTGTCCCACCGCGTACAGATCGTCGCCCACCATGAACCGGGAGTCGCCAAATGGGATGGACTCCTTTTCCCCGCGCTTCACGGCGATCAAGCGCACGGAGGCGGCGACCTCCGGCGGCAGGCAATCCCGCAGCGTCTGACGCAACAGGGGGCTGTCGGCGGAGACCCGGAAGCCCACCGCGAGCACTCGCCCGCCGAGCAGGTCCACCACCTCCTCTGACCCCGGCAGCTGGAGCAACAGGGCCAGCTCCCCGGCGCATTCCTCCTTGGGGTTCACCGCCAGATCCACGCCTAGCTCCGCCAGCGGCAGCAGCCGGCTTCCCCCGCCGGCATCCAGCCGCGTGACCCGGGCGACGCGATGCCGGACCCCCGCGTTGCGCGCGCAAACGCAGGCCAAGACGTTGACTTCGTCGTTGTCCGTCACCGCGGCGAGCAAGTCGGCCCCCTCCACTCCGGCTTTTTCGAGCACGGCCGGGTCGGCACCGTGGCCCGACACCGTCTGCGCGTCCAGTTCGTCGCCCACAGCTCTTAATGCCGCGGGGTCACGATCGATGACGATGACATCGTGGCGTTCTCGGTAGAGGCGGTGCGCCAGCTCGCGACCTGCGCTGCCGGCGCCGACGATGATGGCCTTCATTTGCGCTGAGTCGGGAGCCGCCCCGGGGGCGGCGATTCCAGAAGCTGCAGCATACCCCAAGGGGCCACGGCCCTCAAACCAGGGGGCAGGTCACGCCGGACGGACCTCGTAATCCTTCGCGGACGGCTTCGGCACGGCCTCAAGCAGCCGCTCGATCAGCTTCAGCGGCGTCACGCCCTCGCTGTCGGCCGTAAAGTTCGTGAAGATCCTGTGGCGAAGCACCGGCCGGGCGGCGGCCCGCACGTCGTGACAGCTGACATGGATGCGACCGTCCAGCACCGCCCGCACCTTGGCCGCCAGCACCAGGTACTGGCAGGCCCTCGGCCCCGCTCCCACCGACACATATTGACGGACGAAATCCGGCGCCCCCTCCAAAGCGGGCCGAGTCGCCCGGACCAGCCGAACCGCATACTTCACGACGTGGTCCGACACGGGCACTTTTCGCACCACGTCCTGCAGTCGCAACACCTGCTCCCGCCCCAACACCTTTTGAGGCCGCACGGCCGTGTCGACGGTGGTGGCGCGGACGATCTGTTCCTCCTCCACCTCGGCCGGATAATCTACCCAGATGTTGAACATGAACCGGTCGAGTTGGGCCTCGGGCAGCGGGTAGGTGCCCTCCTGCTCGATCGGGTTCTGTGTCGCGAGCACAAAGAACGGCTCCTCGATCGGGTACGTGCGGTTGCCCACCGTCACGCGGTGTTCCTGCATCGCCTCCAGCAGCGCCGCCTGCGTCTTGGGCGGCGTGCGATTGATTTCGTCGGCCAGCAAGATGTTGCAGAACACCGGACCGGGCACAAAACGGAACTCCTTCTCGCCGGTCTCCCGGTTCGTCTCCAGCACGTCCGTGCCGGTGATGTCCGTCGGCATCAGGTCGGGCGTGAACTGGATGCGCTTGAACTTCAGGTCGAGCACCTCGGCGATCGTCCGGACCTCCTCGTCCGTCGCGGCGACCGGCGCCACCGGCGCGTGTCGTCCGGCGGGGCGGGGTTCGAGCACCACCGGCGCCGGCGCCGAGGCATCCGCAACGAAGCGGAACCGCGTCTCCCCGACGGCGACCAGATCGCCGTCGTCGAGCGTCTGCACTTGCACCGGCTGGCCGTTGACCTCCGTGCCGTTAGCGCTTTCGAGGTCGCGAATCCGCCACTGCTCGCCCAGCCGCTCGATGCGGGCATGGTAGCTCGATTCCGCCAGGTCGTCCGTCAGCCGCAGGTCGCACAGATCGCTCCGGCCGATCACGAATCCCTGCGGCTTCAACTCGATGGGATCACCCTCGCGCGGTCCGCTGATGATGTGGATGCCGGCCATGGGTTTCTCCCTAGGGCGACACCGACGGGTCCAGGATTCCCAGGTCTCGAACGGTGTCCAGTACACGGATTCCCTGAAGCCGGCGGTTGTGCACGTGACGCAGCAGGCCCCGGGCAGCGGCGGAGCCGACCTCCTGCCGCAGCAGCTCCAGGGTGCACAGCGGGTGCCATCCCGGCCCCACTTCCTTGAAAGAGGCAAGCTTGAGGCTGCGGATCTGGATGTCCGTCCGCACGCTGGCGTCCTGCAGGGTGACTGGCCGCGTGCGGATCTCCTGGGCCAACGCTGCGGCGCGTCCGGCCGACCCATCGATCTCCCCTCCTCGCCGGAACTCATCCGGCCCAGCTCATGGCGGCTTCGTCGGTCGTCGGCCGGCCAGATATCCAACCGCACGGGCACGCCGCCCGTGCCTTTCGCCCGGACGGCCAGCTCCAACGGCTGACCGAACAACTCGCGGGTGTCACCGGGCCGGACCTCGAGAATTTCCGCCAGTGTCGCGGCCTGACGGCCGCAACACCGGATGCGGTTGACAGGTCCGGCCGACGCCCTTATCTTTTCTCGCGCCAAACGGGCGCACGTGCCCCCTTCGTCTATCGGCTAGGACGGCAGGTTCTCATCCTGCAAAGACCGGTTCGATTCCGGTAGGGGGTGCCAGCCAGCTCGCCTGCAGATCTTGCCGCCCTCGCCGTCACCGACGCTTCAACCTCGGCGTTGTGCGTTCTCGACAGGCCAGCACGGACGCGATACGGTGCACGTGGTGAGCGGCTCCGTTCGTGCTTTGCTGGGGCGAATGCGCTGGCCCTTGGCCGTCGGCGGCGCCGCGGCGGCCGCCACCCTTGTGTGGTGGCACTGGCGCGAGCACCGCTTCGACGCCTTGGTAAGCGAGGTCGCTGGTCTCTACGATGTTCCGCCGAAGCTTGTCCGCGCTGTGATACATCGCGAAAGCCGCTTCAACGTCACGGCGATCGGTCGACGGGGCGAGGTGGGACTGATGCAAGTGACCGCCGGCGCCTCCGCCGAATGGGCCGCCGCCGAATCCCGTCCGCCCCCGTCCACCGCCGAGCTTTTCGTGCCCGACGTCAACCTCCGGGCCGGCACGTGGTATCTCGGCCGCGCCATCCGCCGGTGGGCGGAGAGAGTGGACGATCCCCTGCCCTACGCCCTGGCCGAATACAACGCCGGCCCCCGCCACTCGGAGCGGTGGGCGTCCAACGCCTCCGGTTCCGCTGAGTTCATCGAACGCATTGATTTTCCCACGACCCGGCGGTACGTCCAGGATATTCTCCGCCACTACCGTGGTCACGTGAAGCCGTCCGCGGCGATGGCGGACCCGCCCTAAGCGGGTGCGTTCACGCGCGCCCGAATTTTCGGTTTAGTTCGCCAAAGCTGAAGTGGAGCAGCGTCGGGCGACCGTGAGGGCAGGTGTAAGGCATGTCCGTCTGCGCCAGCTCGACCACCAGCCGTTCGATCTCCTCGATTTTGAGGATGTCGCGGGCCTTGACCGCCGCCCGACAGGCTGCGGACGCGATGCGTTCGCGGATCCACCGCCCCGTGCCGCCACGGGCCCCGCCGGTCTCTAAGCCCGTCGCGATTTCGGCCAGCAGGTTCGCCGGGGCGGCAGGTCCCAGCGCCACCGGCATTGCGTCCAGCACAAACGTGTCCGTTCCGAACTCGGCCACGCCGAACCCCATTTCCTGCAACGCAGCCAGATGTTCCCGCACCAGCTCGGCATCCCGCGGCCGCAGCGCCGCCGTGACGGGCATCAAGAGCGGCTGGGACGCCGCTGGCCCCTCCGCCGCCCGCATGAGCCGGTCGAACAGGACGCGCTCGTGCGCCGCATGAGGGTCCATCAATGCCAGACCGTCCTCCATCTCCAGCACCACAAACAATCCTCCCACCTGTCCCACCACGCGACACCACGCCCACGGCGAGCGGACGGCCTCCGTCGACGACGCCCCGACTGGGCCGGGCCCCCCGTTCAGAGACGTGGGTGTGGCAGCGGTGGTGGGTTGTGACGGGGCCGGCGACCATCTCGGGTACGCGAAGACCCGAGCCGGCGGCAGATCCGGAATGGAAAGGACCGGCCGGCTCCACTCCTCCGGCGGCGGTGGCGGAACCGCCGCGCCCTCCGGACGGGCGGCCGACCGCGCCGGAAGCTCCAGCGCCCCGCGCACCGCCTCAATCAACGCATCGCGCACGTCCCCCGGACAGCGGAACCGCACCTCCTTTTTCGTCGGATGCACATTGACATCCACTTCTTCCGGAGGGAGGTCGACGAATAGGAAGACGACCGGATGGCGGCCGCGGGGTAGCAGGGTTTGATAGGCCTCGCTCAAGCCATGTTGAAGAACGGCCGCCGTCGCCGGCCTTCGGTTGACAAATAGAAAGATTTCCGAACGGTCCCCACGGCTGGCCTGCGGAACCCCGACCAGTCCGCGTACCCACACCGCGCCCTTGCGCGCCTCGGCGCGGCGGAGGGCATCGACGGCCGGCTGCCCGTACAGGACCGCCAGACGGTCTTCCAGCGTACCTCCGGGCGGCACGCGGAACATCTCGCGATCGTCCGAGACGAAGCGGCACCCGACCTCCGGCCGGGCGAAGACATACGGTACCAGGACTTGCCGGACTTGCGTCAGCTCAGTCTGTTCGCTCCGCAAGAACCGGCGCCGCGCCGGCACGTTGAAGAAGAGGTTGCGCACGGCGACCCGGGTGCCGGGCGGAACGCCAACGTCGCGAACGTCAAGCATCCGCCCGCCGTTCACCACGATCTCCGTTCCGCCGGTTTCACCGCGCCGCGCCGTTTGGAGCGTCATACGGGAGACAGCGGCGATCGCCGCCAGCGCCTCGCCGCGGAACCCGAGGGTGGCGATGCGATCGATGTCCTCCACCTCGCGGATCTTGCTGGTCGCATGGCGCTCCAGGCAAAGCAGCGCGTCGTCCCGCGTCATGCCTTCGCCGTCGTCGGACACCGCCACCAACACCCGGCCGCCCGCGACCACCTCGACTTCGATGCGGGTGGCGCCAGCGTCGAGAGAGTTTTCGACCAGCTCCTTGACCACCGATGCCGGCCGGTCCACCACCTCGCCCGCCGCGATCTTGTTGATCACCGCATCGCTGAGCACGCGGATACGGGGGGCCGACATACGGTCAGCCTACTCCAGAAACGCGACCCGTGCGACCAACCGACGGTTGAGCCCCGACGCCGGCACGACCGATCGCCCGCCATGCCAGCGCAGCCGGGATCAGAAGCAGGACCAGCGCGGGCCGCAGGCCGATCCAATCGGCCGCCACTCCAAGCACCCACGGGGCCACAAAACAACCCGTGTTTCCGGCCGCGGAGAGCAGGCCGAACAAGGCACCTCCGCCCCCGGGAATCCGCGCCGAGGCAGCGGCGAGAACCGTCGGCCACATCGCGCCGCTCGCCGGCCCGGCAAGGATGGCCGCGGCCAGCCCGGCCGTCGGCCAGAGCACACCGGCAGCGGCGACTCCGAGGAGGATGGCCGTCGCCGCAACACAGCCTCGCAGCAGGGGTTCCGCGCCCAAGCGCTTCAGCGCACGGCTCGCCAGCAACCGTGCCGCACCAACTCCAGCCAACGACAACGACATGGCCGCTCCCCCGCCGGAGGGCCCCCACCCCATTGACTGTTGGGCCAGCGCCGGCAACCACTGTCCTACTCCCGCCCCCATCGCCCCTACGCCGAACAACACCAGCGCCCACCGCCGGAACACCGGATGGCCACACAGCTCGCGGACCGTGGCCGCCTGTTCATCCGCATGAACCAGCGACGGGACCGGCGACACCAGAAACCCCGTGCCCACCACCACCGGCACAGCCGTCCAAAGACCCATCACCCTCGCCCATGGCCAGCCGGACCTGAGCAGCATCGCCGACAGGGTCGAGGCCGCCACCGCCGCCAGCGCGAACGTCGCATGAAGACGATTTAACGCCGACGCCGAGCGATCCGGATGAATGCGAGCCACCAACGGACTGAGCACCATGTCCAGCACACCCGCACCGGTACCGGCTGCCGCACCGGCCGCCAGGGCATGGGCATAGCTGTCGGCGACCGCCCACCACCCGAGGCCAAGGGCCACCAACACATTGCCACCAACAGCGAACCATTTCGGCCCCAGCCGGTCCGCAAGCGGACCGCTCCACAACAGCGCCGAAACGAATCCCGCCGTCAGGGAGGCCAGCAGCCGCCCCCGTTGTTCATAGGTCAGGCCGGCCACACCGCCAAGATCGACGGCGGCCGACGGCAAGATGACCGGCAGCAGCGTCGTGGTCAGGGCGATCGACGCCATGCCGCCGAGGCACCAGACGCCGGCCCAGCGATAGGGGCGGGCCCGCGCCGCTGACGTCGGTCTGCGCATCAGGACGTAAGATCCGGATGGCGATCGGGCTCGAGCGCCGGCAGGATCGTCGCCCGGGCAGCCTCGTGAATCCGGCCATTGGTCGCCAGAAATCGCAGCGTGTAGTCGCCCAGATCCTCCAGGACCTCGCACCGGCCGCCCGCCCGCTCGACGAGAAGAGCGCCGGCCGCCAGATCCCACACGTGGATCGTCGTCTCGACGTATCCGTCGCCCCGGCCCGCCGCGACGTAGCACAGTTCCGCCGCCGCCGAGCCCAGAATCCGAAGCTTCCGCACCGCCGCCGCCAGCCGCGTCGTGACTCGAAGGGACACGCCGCCGTCGCCCTCGGTCTCCACCATGCCTGTGTACACAATGCCCGCCGAAAGATCGGAAGTCTCCGAGACGCTCAGCCGTCGACCGTTCATCGCGGCGGAGCCGGCGGAGGTGGCCGTGTACAGCTCGCCCATCTCCGGCAGCCAAACGGCGCCCGCCAGTGTATGGCCCCGGCGTTGGACGGCGACCGATGTCGCCCAAATCGGCAGCCCATGGGAGAAATTCACCGTGCCGTCGATCGGATCGATGATCCAGACGAATTCGCCGCGCTCCCGCAGTCCGCGTTCCTCGCCCAGCATTGCGTGATCCGGAAAAAGCCGGCGGATCGCCTCCGCAGCCGCGGCCTGGCATTCGAGGTCCAGCGCCAGCTTCACGTCATGGGCGGTAACCTCTACGGTCTCGGTCCGGCGTCCCCAATGGTCCAGGGCATGCCGCCCGGCCGCACGGACGGCCTCCACACACCCTTCCAACAACCTCGTCGAGTCGATATCGCTCACAGAAACCATCCGTTCCGCCCGGCCAGTCTCCGAGCCGGAGACGGCGGAAGATAGCGCAACCCCCGCTCGATGCAACCCACCACAGGCTCGCAGGAAGATCCAACTGTTTCGCCACGCGCCAACTCATTAGGGTACCCAAGGGAAGCCCGAAAGGCCCAACTCCGCACGAAGCCCGAATTCCCTTTCCCGTCGGCTTGCCGGCGGTTTTCTACGTCCGGACCGGGGTGCCCGTGGGCTTGAAGTAGGTCGCGCCGCGCAGAAACCCGATCCGTCGTTGGCATCTCGGGCTGGGCGTGCGCATTGCGTTCGTGTATCATGCACACATCTTCATTAGCCTGCCCTGTACAACGCAGTGTCCAGACGGCCGCTGCTGCCGGCCGTCTTCGGGGCGGCTTGCATTCCCGCCGCCCCGCTGCAACGCTTTCGACGGAGAAAACGTATGGGCCATGTCGTAGTACCTGAAGCCGAGGCGTTACTGGACAAGGAGTTGCGCGTGCTCGACAAGGGCTTCGTCCGGCTCGTCGATTATATGGGCGGCGATGTCCGGATTGCGCAGGCGGCGCGCGTTTCCTATGGCAAGGGCACCAAAACCGTCCGCGACGACGCCGCGCTCATCGATTACCTGATGCGGCACGGTCACACTTCCCCCTTCGAGCACGTCGTCCTCGAATTCCACTGCAAGCTGCCGATCTTCGTCGCCCGCCAATGGATCCGGCACCGGACCGCCCGGTTGAACGAGATCTCCGGCCGGTACAGCGTGTTGGCCGATGAATTCTACCTCCCGCCACCATCGCAAATCCGGCGTCAGTCAAAGGACAACAAGCAGGGACGGGACGCGGAGGAGGTCCCCGCCGAGCTGCAACGCGAGGTGCTGGACCTCCTGCTGCAGGAGCAGCACGCCGCTTACGAGACCTACCAGCACCTCTTGAGGCGCGACATCGCCCGCGAGCTGGCACGAATCAACCTGCCGCTGTCCCTGTACACCCAGTGGTACTGGCAGATGGACTTGCACAACCTGTTTCATTTTCTCGAACTGCGCATGGATCCGCACGCCCAGTGGGAAATCCAGCAGTACGCCGAGGTCATCGCGCGCATCGCCCGGGCGGTGGCGCCGGTGGCCTACGATGCGTTCGAGCGGCACCGCCTCAGGGGACAGCGTTTTTCCGCCGACGAAATGGAGGCCCTGCGCTGCCTCCTGCAGAACCAGCCCAACCCACTCACCGGCCTGGTACGCCGCGAGTTCGAAGCCAAACTCCAAGGGCTGCCCGTCGCGATGGAGCCACCGCCGTCCAGGCCCGGCCCGGGTACGCGGGCGCAGGAATCCCGTCCCCAACCTCCGCCCCCCCCGCCGGCCGCTGTGCCTTCGGAACCGCCCGCCGTCATGGCCGATGTCGGCGATCACCGCTGGCGCAAGGACCTGTCGGACGAGGAGGTCAACGCGATGCCGCTGCGCGCCTACGAGGGGCCAATTCACCTCATCGAACGGGATGCCGACCTGTCCGCCGCCGTACAGGCGCTCGCCCAGGAACAGGTGTTGGGCTTTGACACCGAGTCGCGCCCGGCATTCCGGCGCGGCGAATCGTTCCCGATTTCGCTGATCCAGTTCGCGACGGCCAACGCCGTCTACCTCGTCCGCCTACAAGTGCTCAGCGACATCGCGCCGCTCTGGAGGATCCTGGAGTCGGCCGAGATCACCAAGGCGGGCGTTGCGCTGCAACAGGATCTGCGGAAGCTCGGCGAGGCCCGGCTGTTCCGGCCGGCGGGCTTCGTGGACCTGGCCGTCCTCGCAGCCCGGCTCGGGTTTCGCAAGACCGGGACGCGAGGGCTGACGGCCGCCATCCTTGGTTTCCGCGTCTCGAAGGGAGCTCAGCGCTCCAACTGGGGACGTGACGAGCTGACGCCGGCCCAGATTCGCTACGCGGCCACTGACGCTTGGGTAGCCCGCCAGTTGTACCTGGCCATCATGAGCCGCCAGGACACAACGCCCTGACGGCGGCCGGCCATCTCAGATGGTCGGCCCGACCGGCGTGGCGGCCTTCCCCTCCTCCGGCGCCATGCCGCCCGCCGCGGGGGCCTTCCCCCGGCGGCGGCCCTCAAACTCCTTGCGCACAGCCTCGCGTTCCTCCTCGCTCAGCCTGCCATCCCCGTCCTTGTCGAACCGTTTCAACGCCCCCCGCCACATTTCCTCCCGGCGCTGGCGGAATTGCTGTCGTGCCGCCTCCATCTCCTCGCTGTCGAGCTTGCCGTCACCGTCCCTGTCGAAACGCTTCACTGCCTCCGCACGAACCGACTCCGGCAACGCGTCGGCCCCGCGCTCCCCCCATGCCTTGCGGGCGGACTCGCGCTCCTCCTCGCTAAGTTTTCCATCCCCGTCCTTATCGAACCGCTGGAACAGTTCGCGCCGCACTTTCTCGCCGCGTTCTCGAAACTCCCGGCGTATTGCCTTGCGCTCCGCGTCGTCGAGCTGGCCGTCGCCGTCCTTGTTGAACCGCTTCCCCAACTCTCGCCGGGGCTCGAAATCCTTACGGGCTGCGGCCCGCTCTTCATCGGCTAGACGGCCATCGCCGTCCTTGTCGTATTTCTTCAGCGCCTCCGCCCAACGACTGGCGCCTTCTCCAGCCGGCCTCGCGGCGCCGTCCCCGGCCCATACCTGCACAGCCAGCAGACCAACGCCGGCCGACACCATCACCCATGCCCACTGCGTCCTCATCGCCGTTATCCTTTCGTCGCTCGCCACCCCCGCTTGTTCGCATAGCCCTCAATTGGTTTAACGGGTGAGGACCGGCCGTTATTGTGGCCCCCCGTCGGCCGGCGCCCCGGCGCCGGCGGCTGCGCGCCGCCGCGCCGCAACGCCGAACGCCACGCCGACCAGTCCGCCCAACGCTCCACCGGCCACCGCATCGGTGAGGTAATGGCTGCGGTTGGCCACGCTGGCCGAGGCCACCACGACGGCGTTGACCGTGGCCAAAACCCCGTAGGGCGGCGTCGCCGTCAAAAGCGCCGCAGCGCAGGCAAACGAAGCGCCACTGTGGCCGGAGGGGAAGCTCTGCCGGTTCCAAGTCAGGGCGGGGCCGGTGAACCGGTCGGGGAGGTTGGCCCGGGGCCGTGGCCGTCCCGTCGTCACGCGCAACGCGTTGACGACTACGCCCGAGGCCATCCCTGCCAGCACGGCCGCCAGGGCCGCTCTTCGCCACTCGCGACGCCGCCGCCATCGTCCGGCGGCGTACAGCACGCCGGCCAGGACCAGCGTGTCGTTGAAGGCTCCCCACGCCCGGATTCTTCCGAGGATCGCCTGTACCCGAGGGTTGGTCGATGCGCGGATCCGCTCGCTCAGCGGCCGGTCCCACCGCCACCCGGCCGCAACCAGCCCGGCGGTCGCCACCACCACAGCGACGGCGATGCGCCACCCTCGTGCGGCGGTACGCCACGCGTCGGCGGACAGCGCCATCACATCGTTCCTCAGTTCCTGCAACCCGAAGTTCACACCACCTCCTTCGCCCCCCGCGCCCAGCGGGCCCACGAGCCGCTGGGGAGGGCCGCGACGCCGGGCCGCCCAGTAAGAAGCATTTCGCCGCATTCGATGCGGCCCCGCATGTCGGGCCAACCGAACGCCAACAGGTTGGCCAGCACTTGTGGCGAAAAGCCTGGCGTGTGCGAGGTCAACAGCACCAGCATCGGCGTGTCGGACATGACGGCCCGGCAGAGGTCGAGGGTCGTCACGATCTCCTGCTCGATCTTGTACACCTCGCCCGACGGACCGCGCCCGAACGTCGGCGGATCGAGGACGACGGCGTCATACCGCCGTCCGCGCCGAAGTTCGCGGCGGAGAAACTTGTGCACATCCTCCGCGATCCACCGCACCGGCGCGGTCTCCAGCCCATTCAGCGCCGCGTTCTCCCGCGCCCACTCGACCATCCCTTTCGACGCGTCCACATGGCACGCCGAGGCCCCCGCGCGCAGGGCGGCCAGCGTCGCGCCCCCTGAATACGCAAAGAGGTTGAGCACTGCCGGAGGACGGCCCAGCCGGCGCGCCGCCTCCGCAACGCGTTCCCCCAGCCACCCCCACTGCTCCCGCTGCTCCGGGAACACGCCGAGGTGACCGAAGTCCGTCGCCGCAAGGCGGAATCGAAGTCCGCCCATCTCGATCACCCACGACTCGGGCAGCGCATCGCGCCGGTGCCATCGCTGCCCGCCATCGCGGTCGAACGATGCGTGCGCCCCCTGCCAGCGGGACGGCGGCAGCGACGGTCGCCAGACCGCTTGAGCGGCCGGGCGTGCGAGGACACAGGGACCGAACCGCTCCAGTTTGCGTCCCCCGCCGCTGTCGAGTAGCTCGTAGTCGTTCCCCGGCATGCGCGCGAGTATAGGCGGATGCGCGCGACGGCGAAAAGCCGCCAAGGCAGCGCGGGCAGGTTGCGTTGGGGGGGGCGCCCGCAGATAATGAAGGGCCGACGGTGGATGTAGCTCAGCTGGCAGAGCGCCAGGTTGTGGCCCTGGGTGTCGCGGGTTCGAATCCCGTCATCCACCCCAGACCGGCCGTTGGCTTTGCCCGCCGGTTAACGCGGGGAGACCACAATGAACGCCGACTGCGTGTTTTGCCGCATCGTCGCCCGCTCGCTGCCGGCGACCGTCGTCCACGAGGACGACGAGACGATGGCCTTCATGGACATCCATCCGATTGTCAAGGGACATGTGCTGGTGATCCCCAAGGCCCACCACGACCCAATCACGGACGTGCCTCCCCCATTGTTGCACCGCGTGTTCGGCGTCGTTCAGCGTGTAGCCGCCGCTCAGTTGCGCGGGTTGCAGGCCGACGGCGTGAACGTCTTTCAGGCCAACGGCGCCGCGGCGGGACAAGTGGTGCCCCACGTCCACGTCCACGTGATCCCGAGGTTCGACGGAGATGGCCACCGCTGGAACTGGACGACTGTGGCCTACGCTAGCGCCGAAGAGTCGGCCGCCGTGGCCGCCCGAATTCGGGACGCATTGGAAAGATGATGGATGCCGCCGCACAAGTTGCAGCGGCGGCAATCGGACGGTACGCTTCGGCATCATGCAGGGAATGGATTTTGTCGACGCAGTGACCCGGATCCGCCGACGGGACCCGAGGTTCACGCCGACGGCCTACGCCTTTCTTCGGGAGGCACTGGACCACACCGTCGAAACTCGGCGGGCCGGCGCCGTCGGCGCACGACGGCACGTTAGCGGCCGAGAGCTGTGCGAGGGGTTTCGCGAACTGGCCCTGCAACGCTTTGGTCCGATGGCCGCCACCGTCGTGGAGGCGTGGGGGATCCGAAGCACCGAGGACATCGGCGCGATGGTATATCACCTCATCGCAGAAGAAATCTTGCGGGCCTCTCCGGAAGACCGGCCGGAGGACTTCGTCGGCGTGTTTGATTTCGATAGTGCGTTTCGGTTCCCGTTTCTGCCTCAAAACCTCGGACGAAGGTCTGCCCGCGCTGCGCGGCGGCGAAAGGAATCGGCCCAGTGAGCGATACTCCGCCCCTGCCCGACACCGGCACGATGTTCGAAGAGCTCATCGCCTTCCTCGCGACCAACGCCATGGCGTTCCTCGGCGCGTTTCACGACGAATCGACGGAGCGCATTCAGGTGGACCTCGAAGGCGCCCGTCACATGATCGATCTGCTGGTGGCGCTGGAGGAAAAGACCCGTGGCAACCGGACGCCGGCCGAGGATGCCCGGATGGCGGAGACGCTTTCCGGCGTCCAGATGGCGTTCGTCCGGATTGCCGAGGCGGTACAACGCGGCCAGCCCCACGAGGCAACGCCGCCACCGCCCGCCGCACCCGCGAGACCGGAGGAGCGTCCGCCAGCAAGAGACAAGGTCGGAGCGCCGGACAAGCCGCGGGACGATAGTGAGCCGCCGCCGCCACGGTTCCACAAGACCTACGGATGACGACGTCCGCCCCCAGCGGAATTACATACCTGTCCGCGAACCGTTCGGCTTAGTGACGGCCTTGGTCTCTGCCAATCCCAGAAAATCGCGATGGCCGGGGCCTTCAACATCTGATCGCATCCCCTTGACGATTCCGCCGATCCTGTCTGGTCTCCACACAGGAATTCCGCTCCGCCTGTCAATAATCGTTTTGGGGACAGGCACAGTTTATAATTCTTTGACCCGCATAGATTGGAATCAGGCTTAAAATTTTATATCGGCGGACTCTGGCAGAGTCTCCTACGGGATGTCAAGTTATCGGAAGGCTTGACATCCGTAGGTAGACAGCGCCTGCACAGGCGCCTTCCACTCCTGCCATTTTTCTGCGGGACGTCGGGGCCGCCAGAATAGACGATGCTGTCTATCCGGCCTTGCGGGCCGACGGTTTCTCGAAAAACCGGCGGACCGCGTCGAGGATTTCCTCAGGATACAGAGGTTTGTGAAACAGCTTCCGCACGTTCGGAAACTGCTTCATTTCCTCCTCGCCGAAATCCGGATCGGAGGTGACGACGATCACCGGAGTTCGGATGCCTTCGCTCTCCATGATCATCAGCAACTCGGGCCCGTTGACTCCAGGCATGTGAAGATCCAGCACGACCCCCTTGCATTTCGGGTTCTTCACATGCTCGTAGGCGGCCCCCCCCTCGTGGCAGACACGGACCTCGTACCCCTCCGCGCGCAGCAGTTCGGCGATGAGGGTGGTCAGGGTCGCGTCGTCATCGACGACAAGGATCATGAAACACGCTCAAGCCGGAGACTTCGCAGGGGGCTCCTGAGGTGGAGCCGCCTCCGAAGCCGGCACATCGGCCGCCGCGGGCGCCGGTTCGGCGGCGGGCGCGCCGGGGGTCGGGCTTCCGGGCGCAGAGGGTTCCGCCGCCTGTGAGGCTGTCGCTCCCCGCGCCGATGACCGGGCGGGCTTTGCCGTGGCCTCCACGCGCCGCCGCCCCTTGAGGCGCTTCCAATAACGTTTACGGGCCTTGCGTTTGACGCGAGGTCGAAGTTGCTGTCCCATGGTGTCCATGCTGCGGCAAGTGGAGCGGCAGGTCAAGCGGATCGACCTTCCCGGCCATCGCGCCGTGCCCGGCCCCTGCCACCTTGCACGCATGCCGCAGGCCCCGCGGTTGCGTCGCACATGACCCAACCAGGCAACGAGCAGACATTGTCGCTGGCAGAAGGCTCGAGCATAATGGAGGCGGAGACTTGACAGGAGGCGTCATGAGCCGGCTGGCACGCACCTTCGCCGTTGCGGTGGTCATCAGCAGCACGGCCGCGGTTACGTCCGAATCCCTCGAGTACCCTGACCTCGTCCGCCGCCTATGGGATCTGGATCACGTCGCCATCTTGCCCCCGGCGGGCGAACGGTGCGCCCAGTGGTCGAGTTGGGATCGGGCCAGCCGATACGACGCCGGCGCGGATCGGTACATCGACTGGAACGCCAACGGCGACGGCACCGGCTTCCTCCGCCAGGAAAACGGGCGGCTGGTCCTAGCTGAAATGTCCGGCCCTGGTTGCATCTGGCGCATCTGGTCGGCTCAACCGCAAAGCGGGGCCGTCCGTCTGATTCTCGACGGCAAGGTGGTGGTGGACATGCCGTTCACCAACTTTTTCACCGGCCAGCATGCCCCCTTCGATTTCCCGAATCTCGCCTACACGGCGGCTCGCGGGTACAACCTCTACCTGCCTATTCCCTACCGCCGCTCCTGCGTGGTGCTGGCCGAAACCAACTGGGGCCGGTTCTACCACTTCACCTACACCACCTTCGCCCCAGGCACCGAGGTGCCCACCTTCGAGGCCCCGCTTCCGGCCGTATGGCGCGACGCGCTCCGAGACGCGGATCGTCGGCTGGGGACAGCGCTCGAGGCCGTCCCCCCACCTCCACCCGAAGCGATCCATGGCGAAACGGCCGATCTGGCCCTGCCTGGTCGGGCTCTGCGCCTGGCCCACATCCGCACCGCCCGACGCATCGTCCATTTCGAAATGACGATCGCCGCCCGCGACCGGGAGGATCAGATCGCCGCGCACCGCGAACTGGTGCTCCGCATGCGATGGGACGGCGAGACGCAGCCGGCCGTGGAGTGTCCAGTAGGGGACTTCTTCGGAAGCGCGCCCGGCATCAACCCATTTCGCACCTGGCCCACCGCGATGGAAAACGAACGGCTGGTCTCAAGGTGGCCGATGCCGTTTGCGTCGGAGGCCATCATCGAGGTCGCCAACGAAGGCGGCGAACCTCGGCCGGTGCGGATGCGGCTGGCCCATGTAGCCGAGACCCGCGCGCCGGACATCTTCGGGCGTTTTCACGCGCGGTGGCATCGCGGGCTGGGCCCGGTACGGCCGGACCGGCATCCGGACTGGCCGTTCCTCATCGTCGGAGGCCGCGGCCGGTTCTGCGGCCTGATGCTCCATGTCTGGAACCCCATCGGCGGTCGGTACGAGCCCGCGAAGCCCGGCCATTGGTGGTGGGGGGAGGGCGATGAAAAGTTTTTCGTGGACGGGGAACCGTTCCCCTCCACCTTTGGGACGGGCACAGAGGACTACTTCGGCTATGCGTGGGGCTGTCCCGAAAAGTTTCAGCGCCCGTTCCATGCCCAGACGATGTCGGAAGACAACGCCGGCCATCAATCGTTGGTGCGATGGCACGTGGCGGACAACGTCCCTTTCCAGAGCCGGTTTGAGGGATGCCTGGAGAAATACTTCCCCGACGAGCGGCCGACCCTCTACACCGCCGCGGTTTTCTGGTACATGGCTCCCGGCGGCCGCCACGGCATCGGGCTGCCCCCCGTCCACGAACGGCATGGGTGGGTCCGTCCACCGCCCGAGGCCGGGGGGTTCCGTCTGGCCGCCATCCCGCCCGGGAGCGTCCGAACGCAGAACATGTCCCAGTTCACCAGCGGATCCTGGGATCAAAACGACCAGCTCTGGTGGACCGGCGGCCGCCCCGGCGATCGCATTGAACTCTTCATCCGTCCCCCCAAAGCCGGCCGACACCGACTTCGGCTCATCCTGACGCGCGCGCGCGACTATGGAATCGTCCGTTTTGATTTAGACGACCGACCGTGTGGCGAGCCCGTGGACCTCTACCACCCAACGGTCGCCCCCCTGGGACCGGTGGATCTCGGGACTCACGAGTTTTCCGCAGAAGATCACCGGCTTGGCGTCACGATCGTCGGGGCGAACCCGGCCGCCATGCCGGCCTACATGTTTGGACTGGACCAGGTGCTGTTCGAGCCAGCCGAGCCGGAGGCCCGCTGAAGCCAGCGACCATGGCCAGAGGAAAGGAAGAGTACACGGCTGAAGACAGGCCAAAGGAGGTGCGAGATGAAAGCGCGGCCGACGATGCGGCGGCGGTCCGTTCTGGGCCGCGGTCTGGGCCTAGGAGGAATGCTGAGGGGAACGTCGCGCGCCTAGGCTGGCGCTAACAACCGCGTGCGGGTGGCGGCGGCATCCACGGCATGGGCCAAAGCCACATCAAGGAATACTCGGCCCTACCGGACGTTGAGGTGGCCGCCCTCTGTGACATAGACGAAAACCTGTTCCCCGAGGTCATCGAGAAGCACTTCACGAAGAGGAATCTCCGGCCGCCCAAAACCTACACGAACCTCCGGAAACTCTACGAGGACAAGGACATCGACGCCGTCTCGATCGTGACTCCGAACCACTGGCACGCGTTGGCAGCGATCTAGGCCATCCGGGCGCGTAAGCACGTCAGCGTCGAAAAACCCTGCGGCCACAACGTGTACGAGGGCCGCAGACTCGTCGAGGCGGCGCGGAAATACCGCGTCATTGTGCAGGATGGCGCCGAGCAACGAAGCAACCCCTGCGCCCAGACGATGGCGAAATTCCTGCGCGAGGGCGGCCTCGGCGAGGTCTACATGGCCAAGGGGCTCTGCTACAAGTGGCGCGAGCCGATCGGCCGGTTTCCGGACGAGCCGGTGTCGCCGGGCGTCCACTACGACCTGTGGCTGGGACCGGCCCCACCACGGCCGTCCAACCGGAACCGGTTTCACTACAACTGGCACTGGGACTACGGCAACGGCGACATCGGCAACCAAGGCGTCCACGAGATGGACATCGCCCGCTGGGGCCTCGGCGTCACGCTGCCCACGCGCGTTCATGCCGCCGGCGCGCACGTCATGTTCGACGACGCGCAGGAGACGCCCAACGTGATGATGGCGATCTTCGAATTTCCCAACCCCGACGGCGGCGGCGACCGGAAAAAATCCTTCAGTTCGAGGTCCGCGGATGGATCACCAACGCCGAGGACTCCATATGGATGAAGCCGGCGCCGACCGGCGGCTACATGGCCACCAGCACCTCCAACGTCATTGGCAACCTCTTCTACGGCTCGAAGGGCTACATGGCCAAGACCGTCCGCGAGTGGCGCACCTTCCTGGGGCAGGATCGTGAGCCCGGCCCGACCGGATCCGGCATCGGCAACCATTACGAGGTCTTCGTAGACGCTATTCGCAACGGCGACCCCGCGACCTTCAACCGCAGCATCGAGGAAAGCTTTTGCACCTGCGCCCTCGTCCACCTCGCGAACATTTCGTACCGTCTCGGCCGAAGCCTGACGTTTGATCCCGCCACGCTCACATTCCCGGGAGACGCCGAGGCCAACGCGATGCTGACCCGCGAGTACCGCCCACCGTTCGTGGTGCCGGACAAGGTCTGATCGCGGCAGCCATCCCACGGTTCATTGCGAACGCCCTCCGCCGCAGGCACCCGTGCTCTGCGCGGCCAGCCATGCGGGGCCCAGCGCGCCAAAGCAAACGGGCGCCTCCCGCCAGGGAAGCGCCCGCCTAGAAGACACCAGTCTGATCAGAACCGGCGGCCGCGACCGCCGCCAAAGTCGCCCCGGGGGCGCTCCTCGCGCGGGCGGGCCTCATTGACCGTCAGGGGCCGGCCGGCCAGCCGATACCCGTGGCAGTCCGCGATCGCCTTCGTCGCCTCGTCCTGCGAGGCCATCTGAACGAAGCCGAAGCCGCGCGAGCGGCCGCTGAACTTGTCCAACACGATCTCGCAGCTCACCACCTGACCGGACTTCTGGAAGAGTTCCCGAAGATCGTCCTCGGTCGTGTCGAAGGACAAATTCCCCACGAACAGTTTGGTGGCCATGTGTTTCTTTCTCCTCTGCGCGGCAGGCCTCAGCGGCTGTTCCTGAACCGTTCAGGTTTCGGACTGTCACCGAGGCACGAACACCGGCCGGGTGGGCAATCTACCAACCGAACTGTGCGACTGACCGGCTGCAGACGCGCACACTCTACCACAGCCCGGGGCGGATGCAACCAAGCCGGTTACGCTGTTCGGGCAGACCGGGAGTTACGAGGTACCGCAAGGGGACTCGTAACCGTTTCCCGCCGATCCATGCGTGGGTTTCTTTGGAAACTCTCGTGTCCTCGCCGCAGAACGGAAATTTCGTGAAGTCTCGACCACGCCCCCGGAGCGAAGCCCGATGGCACACGGTCATCCGGCGTGAACCCCAGCTTTCATGATTCGGCCATCCGGCGGTGGTCGACACCTCCAGTTGCCTCCCACTGTCGAGCACGTGGTGGAACGCCGAATCGCACACACCGTGCGGCGCCACATTCCCATCATTTACTTTGCACCGGCGGAACGCGGTAGGGCCTCGGCTGACCGAAGGCTCGGCGTAGCCCGGATGGCGAAGCCGAGCCCAGGGCCTCGTCGTAGTCTGAAGGATGAACCTGAGGTGAGCCCTCCTCCGGCTCGAGCAAGCTCACGCCCTGCAGCGGGCCACCTCACAGGATGGGACAGTGTCGCAGGCCAGGGTGGGGCTCACTCCGCGACGGCTTCGCAGCCGAGGTCGGCGCGGCTGCGGATATCCTCCCCCGATGAGCGTTCGGCTCCCCCGTGCAATCGCCCTGTGCCGCGATCCCTTCAACCGCCAACGCGGGGCGGCCAGTCGAAGAGGGCCGGTAGCGGCGGTCCAGTTCGTGGGGATTCACCGGGCCGTCATCGGGGTCGTCGGGGGACAGCACGCCGTACCGGCGCATCTCCCATAGGTAGGGCCGCGGTGGGCGGAAACCGGGCATGTCGAAGCGGCCGATTCCCCGAGTTCGCGCCGCCCGGCTTCGATCATTTCAAGAATCGCACAATAATCAGCGTCGTCTGCGCCTCGGAAGATGGCGGCCGTGTCGTTGGAGGCCCGGCAGATCCCCCAGCCACCGGCCTCCCGCGATAGCGGCGCCAGGAGTACGGTGGATTTTCGAGGCCGGCTCAGGTTGAAGACGATGTGACGGCTGGTGGACAGCCGCGGATCGTTCCAATCCGGCCGCCAGAATGAAACGCCGCGCTCGTCCGCCAACGCCGTCCGCAACTGACGCGCCGACCCCTGGTGACACGACAGGCACCGCCGCTCGATGGCCGCCCTGGCGGCCTGGGTTACGGGCCAGTCGAAATCCGTCACCACCTGTCGGTTCTCCGCATACCCCCCGATCGAGACGGATCCGAGCGCCGCGTACGTGCCCGGATAGGGGGCGCCGGTGTCGATCCAGTAACGGAGGATGGCCTCCTGCCGTGGGCTCGTCCGCACGCCGTGATGCGACCCGTCGAGCATCTTCAAAATCCGGCTGGCGGAGGACCCAAGAGTCCGCGGCGCGTAGTCGCTGCGGGGATCGTTCCGTCCATCTGAGAAGAGACGGGCAACCGTCATCGCATAGTAGCGGTGGCTGAACATGGGGCCCCGGTCGCCGGAGAGCAGCAGCCGGGCCGGCGGAGGAACGGGCGGATCGCGGTCGTAACCGTGGCAGCGAACACACAACTCATCAAGGATAGGCTGCACGTCGCGCGGAAAATCGAGCACGTCGGGCATCCCGCTCACCGGTCCCGGGCGCGACAGCGGGCGAGTCGGCGCCTTGGGTGTGCGGCGGCCGGCCGCGTTGGGCGCCGCCTGCGTCCGCGGCTCGTGGCAGCCGACGCAGCCGCTCTTCTCCTCGGGCATCACGCTGGCGAAGCTCTGCATCCGCTTCACCGCGTACCCCGCCTCGTCCTGGGCGATGAACACGAAGGCCCGAAGGGCCGGCAGTTCGAACCGAGCCGAGCCGTCTTCCTCGACGGGCACAGTGCCGACGATCCGCTCTAGCGTGAACGTCCCGCCGTAGCTGAGGGGGTCCATCCCACCGGTGTAGTTGATCGGCTTCGGCAACGATTCGAGGATCAGCAGCCGCTTGATCTCGCCCCGCCGCACGCTGGCCATATTGCGCCCTTCCTAGATGTCGCTGAGCACAAACTCCCCCACGGGCGATTCCAGAACGATGCGGTCCGGCACGACCGCCTCGCGGGAACGAGGCGCCAGCGGGCGGGGCTCGTGCAACATCGCCCTATGTCGATCCCCTTCGAGCGTGAACAGGGTCACCTACCCCCAGGCAGCAGCGCGACCAGGAAACGCCCCTTTGCCGCGAGGATCGTATCCTTGTCGACTGCCCAGGGGTCGCGGTAGTCCGCCCCGACGGTTCGGCGCCGCAGGCGGGAGGGGTCGTCGGGACCGGCCTTTGGATCTAGCAGCGCCACGTGGCCGGCGTGTTCCCGCTGGCCGTGGCCAGGCGAGTCGATGAGCACCAGCCAGTTTGAGCCGGGCACCGGGCGCGCGTCGATGAACACGCTGCCGGGATGCAAGTTGCCGAACAGCACCTGGACGCCGGTCCCATCGGGGTTGGAGGTCCAGAGATGGTGGTAGTGGACCTGGGACCGGTCGACGTACTCCCAGCGCATGTACGCCACGCGGCCGTCGGGCAGCGGCCAGGGCGTGTTGTCGTGCTCGATGTTCGCCGAGATGGGCAGCACGCCGGAGCCGTCCCGATTGCAGCGGCACATTGAGGCCACCTGCGTCAGCCAGCAGTTGACCCAGCGGCGGCAGCGGCTGGAGACGAACGCGATTCGGTCATCCGGCAACCAGGCCGGCTCGATCTCGTCGTAGCGGCCGCCGCCGTCGGTGATCCGGCGCAGACCCTTGCCGTCCGCCCGAACCTCGTAGAGGTGGAACGACGTCGTTCCGGCGCGGCGCCATGAAAACAAGATCGTTTCCCCGTCGTAATGCACGGCGGGATCGCGGATCGTTCCGCCGGGATCGTCCACGATGGTCCGCACCGCGCGGCGGGCCAGATCGATGCGGATCAACCGTCCGCCGGCCCGATAGGCGACCCGACGCTCATCCTCGGCGTAGTACGAAAATATTCGCGTACCAGTGGCCGTCGTCGCCGACCTCCCGCACCGCCGCGACCACCTCGCGGATTCCGGCCTTTGCGCAACGCTCCAGCGCCGCGGTTCTCAACTCGGATTCACGAGCGGCGCGGCGCGCCGCCAACCGTTCCTCCACCGGCCCGCCCAGCCCCACCTCCCAAATGGAATACAGGCGGTGCGGCCCCGGCCGGAGGCAAAGCACCCGGAGCCAACGGCCGGTCGCCGACAAACCCCCGAGAACCTCTGTCCCCCCGCGCCCATCCGTTCGATGGGCCACGCGCCGCCACAAACGGCCGTCGTCGGAGACCTCGATCGCGTATTCGGCGGCGCACGCGGCCTCCCATCGGAGGGTCACCCGCTCGAGAGTCGCCCGCTCGCCGAATCCACCGCGACCCATTCCGTGCCCGCTCCAAGGCTGGCCCAGCGCGTGCCGTTGCGGCCGTCAAAGGCCAGGTCGGCCCCGTAGCTCGGTTTGTGCGTCGAAGAGGATGAAAACGCCGGTAACGGCACCTCCCCAAAAGCCAAGCCGGCGCAGACGACCGCAACGACTCCACCCCCACGGAATGCATTCGAGTTCATTGGCGCATTCTGCCCGCCCCCCGGCGCCGGTCGACCCGGCCGGCGGCCGGCGGCGGCGATCCTGTGCCGGTGCGGCGCGCGCCACGAACCCACTCCAAAAGCGCGTCGCGGCCAAGCCCGGGGTTCTCGATCTGATGGTCGTGCACCCGACGCAGCCAGCGCCCCACCTCCGGCCCCGGCGGAATGCCCAGCCCCAGCAGGTCGGGCCCGCGCAACTTCGGCGGAGGAATCGCGCCCTCCTCCGCGATCTGCCGCCGCATCTCCGCCACCCGTTCCGCCGCCGGGCACGGGGCGCCGCGCACGCGCAGGTCAAGACGGTGTAGTTCCAGCCCCGTCTCGAACGCCGGCTCGGCCATCCACCGCCGAAGCCGCGCCGGTCGCATCGTCGGGATCTGCCGGTATCGCATGTGATCCCGCACGCACGCGACGACCACTTCGACCAGCCGGTTCGGCAGGCGGAGCCGTCGCACGGCGGCCTCCGCGATCCTCGCCCCGACCTCGGCATGTCCCCGAAAGTGGACGGGCGCGCCCTCGGCGTCAGTCTCGTCCGCCCGCGTCGCCGCCTTGCCGACGTCATGGAACAGGATCGCCCACGCCAGCGCCTCGGACCGCATGTCCATCGCATCGAGCATCCGCGCGGTGTGCTCGAACACGTTCCCCTCCGGATGTCGGGCGGATCGCTGCCGCAGCCCCTCCAGCGCGGCGACCTCGGGAAGCACGACGGACAAGAGACCGCTGTCCCGAAGCAGGCGCACCCCCTGGCCAGGTCGCGGGGACTCCAGCAGAATGCGTCGGAGCTCCTGCGCGATACGCTCCCTGGCGATCCGGCCGAGGTGGGCCGCCATCCGGCGGATCGCCTCCATCGTGGCCGGCTCGATCTCGAACCCCAGCGTCGAGGCAAACCGCACGGCGCGCAGCATCCGGAGATGGTCCTCCCGGAATCGCTGCTCCGGGTCGCCGATCGCGCGAATCCGCCGTTCTCGAAGATCCCGCCGTCCACCGACGAGATCCACGACCCTATCCTCGACGGGATCGTAGAACATTCCATTGATGGTGAAATCCCGGCGCGCGGCGTCGGCGGCTTCATCCGCGTACTCCACGGAGGTCGGCCTGCGGCCGTCGGCGTAGTCCCGGTCGCGACGGAACGTCGCCACCTCAAACCAGTACTGGTCCTGCCGAACCAAGACGACCCCGAACGCCCGTCCCACCTCCTTCGTCGCCGCGAACAACGAGATCACCTGTTGCGGCCGCGCGTCGGTTACGATGTCAATATCCTTGGCCGGTCGGCCGAGCAGACGATCGCGAACGCATCCCCCTGCCCACATCGCCTTGTGCCCGGCGGACCGCAGGCGTTCGCACACGCGCCGCGAGGAGGCCTCCATCGCCACGCTGGTGTCGCTGGCCATGCGCCCACTATATCGTATCTTGAGGGGCATGAAGACACCCCTTTTGCTCGCCGGCGCCGCAGTCGTGGCGTGCGCGGCCGCGGCGCCGGCCTTCGGTTCCCCATTCCAGGTGTCCGTACGGACGACCGACGACGGCCGGACGATCGAGGTCGCGGTCGGTATCCCCTCTCAACATCGACTCTACGCCGACAGCCTTAAGGTAGCCGGCCTGGACGGAACCGAGCTGGGCCCCGGATCCCTTCCCCCGCCCGAACCGATGAAGGATCCCTTGAGCGGCCAATCGCATCCATTCTACCCTTCGTCGATCACCGGCCGATGGCCAGTGGTTCGTTCCGGCCCCGGGGGGCCGGCCGTGTCGGTCGAATGGCAGGGCTGCGACGACGCCCAATGTTTTTTCCCGGAGCGCATGGAGTGGCGGGCCGGCGACGTCGCTCCTCCGCCGCCTCCCGCGCCGGCGCAGCCGCCCGGGCGCGCGATTCCGAACGACTTTTCGCTGGCGCGGACCAGCGTCGGGTACCAAGGAGAGACGGCGTTTCTGGCGTTTCTCGAGGGCCGAGGCGGAACCGTGGACCTGTTGCGGCGCGGCTGGGTGGTGGCCATCGCCCTGATTCTCGGCGGCGGGCTGTTGCTGAACTTGACCCCCTGCGTGCTGCCGATGATCCCGATCAACCTTGCGATCATCGGCGCAGGCGCCCGCGCCCGTTCGCGCGCCGAGGGGTTTGCGTTGGGGGGGCTCTACGGAGTGGGCATGTGCGTGGCGTACGGGCTGCTGGGGGTGGCCGTCGTCCGGTCTGGCGCCCCCTTCGGCGCACTGAACGCATCGCCTTGGTTCAACGCATCGATCGCCGCGCTGTTTGCCGTGTTGGCGCTGGCCATGTTTGGCGCCATCCCGCTGGATCTCTCGCGGTTTCAAGGCCGGCTGGGCGCGGGCGGTCCCGGCCGCCACCGCTACGCGGGAGTGTTTGCGCTCGGCGCGGTGTCGGCCCTTCTGGCGGGGGCGTGCGTCGCGCCCGTGTTGATCAGCGTCCTGCTGCTGGCGGCCTCGCTCTATCAAAAGGGCCACGCCGTTGCGCTGTTCCTGCCGTTTCTGCTGGGCCTGGGCATGGCTCTGCCCTGGCCGTTCGCCGGGGCCGGTCTGGCCCGGCTACCTCCGCCCGGGCGCTGGATGGACTGGGTCAAGTACGGATTCGGCGTCTTCATCGCGGCCATGGCCCTATACTACGGCCGTCTGGCCTGGGACGGATTCCGCGGGCCGGCCGCGCCGCCAGGGGCCAAGGGAACCGAGGGCAAGGCGAAGTTCGACCACGACCTGCCCGCCGGTGCCGGGCCGGACGCGTGGGCGGTCGTGTTCGACCAAGCGCGCCGGGAAGGACGGCCGGTCTTTGTGGATTTCTGGGCGACCTGGTGCAAGAACTGCGCCGCCATGGAGGCCACCACCTTTCGGCAGCCCGCCATCCGCGCCGCGCTGGCGCGAATGGTAACGGTGCGCTACCAGGCCGAGCGCCCGGCGGAAGAGCCGGCGCGCTCCCTCCTCGCCGAATTCGGCGCACTCGGTCTGCCCACCTTCGCGATTCTCGAACGCCGCACGGAGGGCCGCTGATCCGACGGCTGCCGACTGAAGCCCGCCACAATCCGGACGCGTTCTGCTAGACTGCGTTCATGAGAACCGCGCGGGCCATGTGGGTGGGCATGGCGGTCGCCGTCGCAGTGGCCGCTCACGCCGCCCCAACGAACATCTTGTTCTGTATCGCCGACGACTGGTCGCATTCGCATGCCGGCGCCTACGGTTGCCGTTGAATATCGACACCCGCGTTTGACCGCGTCGCGCGTTCCGGCATCCTGTTCGACCGCTGCTACACCCCGAACGCGAAGTGCGCGCCCTCGCGCGCCTGCATCATCACGGGCCGCCATCCTTGGCAGCTCGGCGCCGCCGCCAACCATGTTCCGTTCTTCCCGGCCGAACTCCCAAGTGTATTCGAAGTATTGGCCCGCCGCGGTTGGCACGTCGGCTACACCGGCAAGGGATGGTCGCCCGGCAACGCCGGCCGTCGGGAGCTCACCGGGCGCGCCTTCAACCGCCGCCAGTCCCCGCCGCCCACCTCCGGCATCAGCTCCCTCGACTACGCTGCCAACTTCGAAGACTTTTTACGCGCTCGTCCCGCCGGCGCGCCGTTCCTCTTCTGGTACGGAGGCCTCGAGCCTCATCGCGGCTACGAGTACGGTTCCGGCCCCCGCCTCACCGGCCGTTCGCCAGTCGACGTGGATCGCGTGCCCGCGTTCTGGCCCGACCACGAGGTCGTCCGCACCGACCTGCTGGACTATGCCCTCGAAGTGGAACATTTCGGCCGCCACCTCGGCCGGATGTTGGACGTGCTCGAACAGCGCGGCGAGTGGTCGAACACCGTCGTCATCGTCACCTCGGACAACGGCATGCCGTTCCCCCGGTGCAAGGGCAACATCTACGAGCTGTCGAACCACATGCCGCTGGCCGTCGCGTGGCCGGCGGGGCTCCGGCAGCCGGGCCGGAGGTCCGCAACGCCGCGCCTATGCACTGGCCCGCCGGCAACCCGTAAACCGGTTATATGAACACCGACGGCGGCGCGACGAAGACCCTGCTTCTCGACGTGCGACGGCGCGATCCCGCCAACGCCGACGCCCAGCGGTTCTGGCAGCTCAACTTTGGACGACGCCCCTCGGAGGAACTCTACGACCTGACCGCCGACCCGGACTGTGTGGTCAATCTCGCCGACCGTCCGGAGACCGCCGCGACGCGGGCAGCGCTGCGCCGGCGCCTGGAAGAGCGACTGGCCGCCGAGGGCGACCTGCGGTCGGCCGGCGGGGCCGGGAGTACGAGGCCCACCCTTACGCCCACCCCGACCACGTTCGCTTCTACGAGCGCTTCATGGCCGGTGAAAAGGTCCGGGCCGGCTGGATCCGACCGACGGACATCGAACACGGATTCTATTCCGCCCCCCCGTCATCCGCGCATTTGCCGCACTCCCCGACGAGGATGGCGTGCGCCTGAGGTGGGACGTGGACGGCCGCGAGCCGACGTGCGCGCCGACGGAGCTGCGGATCGAGCCGGACGTGGGCTTCCTGTCGTCGGACCGCGGAGAGGTCCGCGTGGCGAGCGGGGGGCCGTGGACCCTGATGGCCCTCAACCCCGCCGGCACTAACCGTCAGACCGTCGCCGCCGTGCCCTGACGCGCCGTCCGTTCTTTCCCCCACAAGGCTTCCGCGCTACTCTCCGCCTGTGCGACGCCACGTCCAGACGTTCTTGGCTGTCGCCGGCCTGACGACGCGCGAAATGGTCCGGCAGCCCCTGACCCTGTTGGTGACCGCCTGCGCCGTCGCCGTGGCCGCGCTGCTGCCGCTGCTGACGACCCACACCCTCGACGAGGGCGAAAAGATCATCGCCGACAACGCGCTGGCGCTGCATTTCTTTCTCGGCCTCTTTCTCGCGGCTATGTCGGCCAGCCATGCGATGTCGGCCGAACTGCGCCGCGGGACGGCGGCGGCCGTGCTGGCCAAGCCCGTGGATCGCGCGGTGTTCTTTCTGGCCAAGTACGCCGGGCTGGCCGCCGGCATGGCCATGTATTCGGCGATCCTTGCCCCGGCGACGCTGATGGCGGCCCGAGTCGTCGCGGTGCCGTTTTTCTGGGATTGGCGCGTCGAAATCCCGTTCCTATGCACCGTCCCCCTCGCGCTGCTGGGTGCGGCGGCCGCAAACTTCTTGACGCGCCGCTCGTTCGCCTCGCTGACCTGGTATTTGTTGCTGCTGTTCGTCCTGGGCGCCTTCGTAGCGGGCGGGTGGCAGCCCAAGGAGGGTATCGCACCGGAGCGTTTCGGCGCCTTCTACCTGAGGCCGATGTTCGCCGCGAACGGGCTGATCGCAGTTGCCCTTCTGGTGTTGACCGCGATCGCGCTGGCCGCCTCGACGCGGCTGGAGGCGGTGCCGACGATGGTATTGTCGGCCGGCGTCTTCCTGGTTGGACTGGTGAGCGACCACCTGTTCGCCGGCCGGGCCGATCGGTGGTGGTGGGCGGGCGCGCTTCGCGCCGTTGTGCCGAACTGGCAGCACTTCTGGCTGGCCGACGCCGTGCTGTTGGACGCCCCAGTCCCGCCCTCGTACATCGTCGCCGTCCTCGGGTACGCGGCCGCGTACTTGATTGGCATTCTGGCGGTCGGTATCGTCATGTTCCGCTCGGCGGAAGTGAAGACCTGATGGACGCCACCGCGGAACGCACGGCCCTTGCCGCCGCCGTCGTTTGCGCGGCCGCGGCGGGGATCACCCTGGCGGGCGGTCCACCGGGCCATGCCTCACGGCCTGACGCCGCCGCCGGCGTCCTTCAGGCGTGGGCCGCGCTCGTGGCGCTGGTGGTGGCCCTGCGGGAGTGGTTGGCCGGCGCCGAAAGCGCCGAAGCGGAGGAGGCAGAGGCGCTTCGAAGGCGAGCGGGCACAGGGTTGTTTGCGACCGACGCCGCCCCCTTGCCCTTCTCCGCCGCACGGTCGCGCGCGATCCTTGAGCGCCGGATCGTCCCGCTGGTGGCGCCGCTCTTTGGCACGGTCCTGCTGCTGGCATCCCGGAGGCTCTGGCAGAAACTCCCGCCGCCGCATGAGATCGGCGCCCCCGCCACGGCCGTTACGGACCGCCTCGCCTGGTTCGGCGCCGCTACGTTTGTCCTCCTGATCCTCGCTCGGTACCTTATCGTCGCTTCTCGCGCTCCCTCGCGGGTGCGTCTGCGGGCCGCCGGCGTGGCGGCCGCCGCGGCCGCCGGCGGCGCCGGAGCCGCCTTGGCCAGCGCATTGGCCCTTCGCGCCGGCCTACCCGGGGCCCCTCGCATGATCAGCGCGATGCTGGCTGCCGGTCTGGCCGTGCTCGGCCTGGAACAGTGGGTATTCGCGATTCTGGAACTGTACCGGCCGCGTCGTCCGGAAGACCCGCCTTCCTCCCCTTACGAGAGTCGGCTGGTCCGCCGACTGTGCGATCCGACGGCCTGGCTGCGCACCGCCGCGGAATCGCTGGATTATCAGTTCGGTTTTGCGGTCTCCCGAACATGGGTCGCCGCCTTTCTGGCGCGGACGGTGGCCCCCCTCGCCGTATTGCAGGCCGCCGTGCTCTGGGGCCTGACGTGCCTAGTCGCGCTGGGGCCGGAGGAGCAAGGGTTGCGTGAACGATGGGGACGCCCGGTGGGCGGCCGCAATGGAACGACCCTTGGGCCCGGCCTACACGCGAAATGGCCCTGGCCGATCGAGATCGTCCGCCGCGCCCCGACCCGCCGCCCTCAACGCCTGTTTTTGGGCTTCGATCCGCACGGACCGGAGCCGGCCGACCTGTTGTGGAGCCGACCGCACCACGCACGGGAGGACCGGTTCCTCGCCGCCGTCACGGCGCGGGGGCCGGAGGTCTCCGCCGCATCGGGCGCCGCCCCGGCAAGCATCGTCAATGTCAACCTGCCTGTCGAATACGCAATCACCAATCTCTACGACTATTTGTACAGCGCGGCCGACCCGGCCGCCCTGATCGGGCAAATCGCCCGACGCGTCCTCACTACCGAGATCGCCGGGCGCGACGTATTCGACATCCTCGGCCCGGGGCAGGCCGGGTTCGCCGATGCCCTCTCGCGCCGGCTGGGGGAGGAAGTGGGCCGCCTGCGCTTGGGCGTGGCCATCACGTTCGTCGGCGTCCAGGGCGTCCACCCGCCGGTCGAAGTCGCGGAGGCGTTCGAGTCCGTCGTCGAGGCGATCGAGGAGCGGGAGACCGCCATCCTGTCGGGCCGCGCGCACGCTGCCAGGGTAGTTGCCACGTCGGAGGCGTCGGCGCGGCGGATTGTCCAACTCGCGGAAGCCGCCCGCGACCGGATCCGGACCGTATCGGCGGCCGCCGCCGACAGGTTTCGTTCGCAGAAGGCCGCTCACGACGCCGGGACGCGTGTGTATCCCGGCTTCGTGGCACTGGAGACCCTGCGCCGCGCCCTCGCCGGCCCACGACTGTATGTGGTCGCCGCCACGCCGGAGCGGGAGGTCCTTCATTTGAACCTCGAGCCGAAACTGTCGTCGGTCCTCTGGGACCTAGACGATTTGACCACCAATCGTCCTGGCCCCGCCGCAGCGGGCGCGGGCCGTGGGGAGGGCTCGCGATGACGCAAGTGGACTCCGGTCCCCGTCCAGGCCGCCCGTGGCTGGCCGCATTGGGTGCGGTCGTCGCGGCAGTGCTGATCCTGTCCCAGACGGTCGTCATTGTCCGCGAAGGGGAAGTGGTGGTGCCCACCACGTTCGGCCGAGTGGCCGGAGCGTCTTGGACGTCGCCTGGACCCCGGCTGCGGTGGCCGTGGCCGATCCAGGAAATCCACCGGTTCGACGCGAGGGCACAGACCTTCGAGAGCGGGATGGAACAGACGTTAACGCGCGACGGCCGGCCGGTGGTGATCTCGCTCTTCGCGGTGTGGCGCGTGGCCGACCCCATCCGGTTCCTCGAGCGCGTCGGCGGCCTCGCATCCGCGCGACGGAACCTCAACGGCCTGCTGGCGCACGGCCGGAACACGGTGCTGGGCCGCCACGACTTCGAGGAGTTGCTGAACACCGATCCGGCGCGGTTGAAGCTGGCCGCCATCGAGTCGGAGATCGCGAACGCGACGGCCCGGGAGGCGATGGAACGGTACGGGATTG
>CAKZPT010000051.1 GCA_937139365.1 uncultured bacterium
AACCAACGAATGGCGGCCCTCCGTCGCGCACGATGGTCGCATCGTCGACACGCGATGGGACTACATCGACCGCGGCAACGACCTGGCCCACCACATGTGGACCTGCCACCCGGACGGCGCCGACCCCCGTTCGCCCCATGGCAACTACACCGCCCGCTGCGAAGGGCGTCCCTGGATGGAACTCGGCCTGCGCGCCGTGCCCGGCCGCCGCACCTATATGGCCATCGCGGCGCCCCATCACGGCGAGAACTACGGCTCGGTCATCCTGATCGATCCCGCCGTTCCCGACGATGGTGCGATGGCGCAGGTCCGCCGCCTCACGCCGGAAGTCCACTTCCCCGAAGCCGGGTCGGCCCCCGGCGTTCCCCACGCCCGAGGCCATCACTCGCCGAAGGGCGAGGTCTTCGGCCAGCCGTGGCCGCTGGACGAGGATTTTTTCCTGTGCGTCTGGGACCCCGCCCAGCGTCACTACGCGGTCACCCTCGCGGACAGCTTTGGCAACCGCGAGGTCCTCTATCGCGACCCCGCCATCCCCGCCCTCGACCCGATCCCTTTCCGGCCACGCCCACGCCCGCCGGCCCTCGCCCGCCGCTGCGCGCCGCCCGGGGCGCCGGCTGCCATGATGTCCGCCGCCGTCGTCGCCAACGTCCGTCAAAGCCGCCGGCCGTTCCCCGATGGACGCACCGTCGCCGCCCTGCGCATCGTGCAGGTGTTCAGCAAGGACAATGCCTACCTCGACGTGCCACGGATCGGGTTCGCCGCCGAGAGCGTCGCCCGCGGCGTCCTCGGCACGGTTCCGGTGGAGCCGGACGGCAGCGCCCACTTCCTCCTCCCGGCCGGCGTCGAGGTGTATTTTCAGGCGCTCGACGCACGCGGCCGGGCGATCCAGTCCATGCGATCGGGAACCTATACCCACCCCGGCGAGGTACTTTCCTGTGCCGGTTGCCACGGGCCGACCCGTGCCGCGCCGCCGGCCGCCGGCGTCCCGGCCGCGTCGGCACCGACGCCTCTCACCTGGCACCGATGCTGGGCATCGGCCATCATGACGTGAAACTCGCCCCGGAGGAATGGGAGCGCATCGTGACCTGGCTGGACTGCAACAGCCTCTTTTACGGCGCCTATCGCGAACCCGTGCGGCAGGCGCGGGGCGAACTCGTCGTGCCTCGGCTGGGGTTCCTGGCGGACCACGCCCGGTGAACGCACCGTCGTCCATCTCCGCCGGACGCCTTCGGGCGCGCGCCGACGCGGAAGGTCCCAGTGTCCAACCCTTGGAACGCGTCCGGCCCTCCGCGTCCAAGGCTTGGATGGCGCTGACCGTTCTCGCGATCGCCACCGCCGCGGCCGCGGCCGAGTCCCCGTCCCGCGCGCTGGCATTGTGGATCGGAGCCGACGGCACCGCCTTCCCCTCCGGCACCGGCGCCGCCGATGCGCTCGCCCTTTCGAAGGCATGGACCGACGCCGGCGGCGACAGCGTTGCGACCGTCACCGGAGGCGCCCCGCGGGCTGCCGCCTTTGCCGCCGGCCTTGTCCGCCTCTGCGCCCGCGCCCGCCCGGGCGATTTGGTGCTCGTCGGGTACAGCGGGCCGCTTCGATGGGCGGTGCGGTCCGACAAGGCCATCATTACGTGGACCGGTCTGGACCCATCGGGTGGACCAGACATCTCCCTACACGACGTCGTGCTGCCGGCGCTCGCGGAGCTGCCGGAGGTTCACGTCGCCATCCTACTGCTGCCCCACGGCCGCGTCGCGCTTGAGCCCGGTCCCGCCACGCCGCCGCCGGCCGTCCTCGACGTGCCGCCGGCCGGTCCGGTGTCGTTCGCCTTATGGATTGCGGCTCGGCCCGGACAATTGGCGGAAGCCGCCGGACGGCGAAGTGTTGCGGCCGCCGCTCTCGTCCGCGAGCTCGAGCGGATCCGGACGAAGCGCGACGGCGGACTGGCGGACTGGCTCGAGGCGGCGGGCCGCCGCGTGCGGGCAGAGACGGCCGGCCGCCAAGAGGCGATGGTCGTGCTCCATGGAGCGACGCCGCCATGGACGGTGCCCGGAACCAACGTCGGCCCCTTGCCCGCACCGGGTCCGTTCGTGCGGACTGCGCTGGAGGCCGCCAACGCACTGGAACGGATGTCCGCCCCCGCCGAGGTGGACGCCGCGCTCGAACGGCTGCAGGAGATCGCCCGCGCGTCGCTGCATCCCGGCCTCGGCGCGCTGACGGCCATCGAGCGGCATCGGCTGACGGCGGACGCCGCGCGCAGGGCCCGGCTGGCCCTGGAGGCCGCCGAGCTGTTGTGGCTCCAGGGCCGCCCCCACGCGGCCGAGGAATGGGCGTTGCGCGCGGCCGCCGATCCCCGGCGGGCCTCGGAGTCCGCCGCGCTGCGAGCGGTCATTCTGTGGGAAACCGGCCGGCGGATGGACGCCTTCGCCCTTGTCGAAACGATCGCGGACTCGCCGGCATCCGACGACGCCTCCACCGCCGCGCGGGCCCGGCTCCGCCACCGCGCCCTAGCGCTTCTGGGCCGGCTCGCCCTCGACCGCAACGACCTTGCCGCCGCCCGCGCGCAGATGAACGCCGCCCGACGGGCGCTCGCTGAGGCGGACGGCATCGGCCCCCTGGAACGCCTGGTCTTTCTCCGCGACCTCGGCGGGGTGGAAATCCGCAGCGGCGACCCCGCCGCCGCGGTGGCCGCCTTTCGGGAGGCGATCGAGTTTGCCGAGACGCTCGGCGCACGGGAGCAGATCCCGCCGTTGCGCGACGCGCTCGGCGACGCGCACGCCGCCGCGGGCGACATCGATGCCGCGATCGCCGAATGGACGACCGCGTTCGAGACATGGCCGCGGGACTGCGGCCGGCCGGCGCCCGCGGAGGTGCCGCTCAAGATCGGCGAGGCCCTGCTGGATTCGCGCAACGCAGTCGAGGAATCCTTCGCGCGGTTGAACGACGCCATTCAGCGCGCCCACGGCGACTCCGCCGCCGCGGCGGTGCGGCTGCGCGCCCACGCCGCACTGATGCGCCTCTGGTCCGACCGCGGCGACGGCATCCGAGCCCTGCACCATGCGCTGCGCGCGTGGGACGAGATTCCCCGCGCCACCGCCCTCACGCCGGCCGATCAGGCCCGCATCGCCAGCGAGATCGCCGCCCTGTACCTCGCCCGGCACGAGCCGGCCCGCGCCGCCGACTTCGCCGAGCGGGCGCTGGCCGTCTGGGCCGCGACGTCCAACCCGCCTGCCGCCAGCGTGGCCGCGACGTGGGCGACGCGCGCCGAGGCCCTGGAGCAGATTGACCAACACCGCGCTGCGGCGGCCGCGTGGTCCAACGCCGCGGTTCACGCGCGCGCCGCCAACCCCGAGGGCCATGCCGATTGGGCGCATGCCAGCCTGCGCGAGGCGCGTGCGTGGATCGCAGCCGGGGACGCCGCCGCGGCCGGCCCCTGCGCCATCCGGGCCGTGGACGCCTATCGCCGGATGGGGGACGACGCGCCACCCGGAGAGGCCGCCGAGGCCGCGTTGCTATGGGCTCGCGCAAAGGAAGCCGCCGGCGACGGGGACGCCGCCGACGCCTATCGGGCCGCGGAGGATGCCGCGAGTGGGGCGGGCGACGCCGGCCTGCCGTACCTCCGGGATGCCCTTTTGCGGCGCGCCGCCCTTCATGTCCGCGCCGGACAATGGTTTCGCGCCCGCGAGGCCCTCCAGGCCGCCGATCGCCTGCCGCCCGTGGAGGACAGCCAACTCCTCAACCTCCGCCGCTCGGTCGCGGCCGCGATCGACGAAGCTCTCCAACCCCACGGGCCGATCGGCCAGGCCGGTGACATGGTGATCGTAGACGCGCTGGAATTGGAGTACCGCGCTCGTCGCGCGAGGGAACCCTCCCCCCCGTGACGCCGGCGACCGCTCAGTCCACGCGACGAGCCACCACCCAGCTCACCGAGTAGGTGGCCCGAACGCCCCCCTCGGGCAGCGCATGGGCGCGGTCGTAGTCGCGGATCAGACGGCCCAGCTCCCCACGCGTCAGCGGGGCGACGGGACGATACAGGACCCCGCCGGTCAATCCCTGCGCCGCCAGGGCCCTCAGGAAATCCACCGCCGATTCGTGGCGCGTGACCAGCTCGAAGGCGCCGCCATCTTCGCGTCGAAGTCCGAGCTCATCCATCACCAGCTCCAGATCGGCCCGGCAGGGAAGGTCGCCCTTCGGCGGCTTGGCTGGGACCGCTCGCGCCAGGCTCTCCCGCAGCTCGCGGAACGTGCCCTCCACCATCAACGCGATCGCCAGCCGGCCACCCGGCGCGACCAGATCCGCCAGGTTCGCCACCGCCTCCGCCAAGGACGGAGCCCAGTGCAACGAGGCGCTGCTGGCGACCAGGGGGTACCGCAGCGGCGCCGTGAAGCCGGCGAAATCGTGCACCGACCAGCGAACGCACGGCGAGGGTGTCCGTTCCCGAGCCGCCTCGATCATCGCCTCGGAGATGTCGAACGCGTCGATCCGCGAACGGGGGAACCGCCGCAACAGCCGGCGCGTCAGAATGCCGCTGCCACACCCGGCGTCGAGGATGCGCAACGGTTCCTCCCAACCTTCCATCCGTTCGACCAGCCGGTCGGCGACCGTCCGCTGAATCGCCGCGTAGTCGTCGTACTGCCGCGCCCCGCGGTTGAACCGCAAATGCGCTGATCGCAGATGTCGGATCGCGTCGTTCATTCGCCGAGCCCGATGCCACGGAGGATCGCCTCCGCCGTCTCGTGCGGACACCGCATGGGCATATCATGCCCGATGCCCGGGATGACCTCCAGCCGCACGGCGAGCCGCCGGGCCGTCGCCTCGGCGGCCGCGGACGGGACCACCGCGTCCGCGCCGCCATGCACGCAGACCGTCGGCCACCTCCATGCGCCGGCGATCCGCGCGCGCGCGTCGAACGCCGATAGCCAGGACAAGCCGGCCGACAGCGCCTCCGGCCCCCATGCCTCCGCCATGGCTGCCGCGTCGCGCCACCGCGCCTCGCCCGGCATCTCGAATGGTCGGGCGCACTGAGCGCGAAACGCAGCCAGCGCTTCCACCACGTTCCGCCGCAGCGCCGCGCGCAACGCCCTCACCTCCGCCGCCGACGCTCCCCACGGCCACCCATCGCCCCGGCAAAATCTGGCCGCGCAACCGACCAGCGCCACGCCTGCCACGGCGGGCGCGTCGCGATCCGCCAGCGCGTCCAGCGCCACCATCCCCCCAAGGGACCACCCCACCACCAGCGGCCGAGGCGACAACGCCGTGATCTCCGCATGAAGCCGACTCCTCCATTCCCCTCCCTCTACGCCCGGCGCAAGTCGGCCGAGCCCAAGCAGGCGGGGCCGGAATCGGATCGCCAGCGCCGACGCCAGGGGAGCCATCCACTCCGTCGGACAGGCCCAGCCGCCGACGATCAACGCCGGGGTCACGAACGCCATCGCCTCCATTCCGCCGCGATCCGGTCCGCCGCCTCCATCAACCGCTCACGTTCCACCGCCAGGGACACGCTCAGCCGCACCCGCGAGGTACCCGGCGGAACCGTCGGCGGGCGGATCGCCACCGCCAACACTCCCGCAGCCTCCAGCCGCGACGCGAACTCCGCCGCGCCCCGCGCCTCTCCAATCACCAGCGGCACGATCGGGCTGTCGCCCGCCGGCACCGGCACACGACCGGAGCTCAGGCGATCTCGAAACTCCAACGCCCGACGCCGCAGCCGCTCCGGCCGGTCCGGCTCCGCCGCCAGCACGTCCAACGCCGAGAGCGCCGCCCCCGCCGCCGCCGGGCACAACGCCGTGGAATAGAGGTACGAGCGCGCCGACTGCGTCAGCCACTCTGTCAGCCGCTCCGTTCCGGCCACGTAACCGCCCTGCGACCCGAGCGCCTTGCTGAGCGTGCCCATCGCCACCACGTCCTCGCCCGCGATGCCGAGCTCCACCGTCCGCCCCGCTCCGCCCGGTCCGTACACTCCCGTCGCGTGCGCTTCGTCCACCACCAGCATCGCGCCGTGGCGACGCGCGACGGCGTGCAGATCCCTTAGCGGCGCGAGATCGCCATCCATGCTGAACACCGACTCCGTCACGACCACGCGACGCGCGGCGCCCTCATGGCGGATTAGAAGTTCCTCCAGATGTCCCGCGTCGTTGTGCCTGAAGCGCACCAGCCGCGATCCGGACAGGCGCGCCCCGTCGAGAAGGCTGGCGTGCGCCAACCGGTCGGCAAACACGATATCGCCGCGGCCGGCCAACGAAGCGACCAGGCCGAGATTGGCCGCATATCCCGAGGAGAACACCATGGCCGAGGCGCAACGTTTGAGGTCCGCCAGCCGCCGCTCCAGTTCCGCATGGATGGGCAGCAGACCGCAGATCAACGGCGACGCCGTCGCCCCTCCCCCCCATGCCCGCGCCGCCATCGCCGCCCCTTCCGTCAACCGGGGATCCCGCGCAAGGCCCAGGTAGTCGTTGGAGGCGAGATTGATCCGCCCTCCAACCTCCGCCACGGACCGACGTCGAAGGAGGCCGGCGGCCGCCCTGCGCGACAGTTCGCGCGTCATCCAATCCGCCGGCGGTTCTGAGGTCATGGGCCGTTCGTCGGCCGGCGCGGCGCGGGGACAAGGTCGAACCGGGCCTCGCCAGCCAGCAGGCACTCCAGGTCCAGCGGCCCCTCCGCCTCCGCCCCCGGCCGCCGCAACCGTTGCACGTGGGCTCGGACGTGGACAAACCTTCGTCCGGGCACTTCGACCGGCGTCCAGTGCAGCAGCAGCCCCGCCGCTTCGGCCGCCGGCTTGCCGTCCGTGCCCCTCCACACCGCGGAACACCCCCGCAGCTCCAGCGCGGGGCCTATCCCATGCGTCTCGGGGTTAGCGGGAATCAGATCGAGCGCCACGGCCAACCATGCGCCGATTCGGGCGGGCGGATTCGTCGTCCGCGCCGCCTCGGCCTCGTCCAGCCGCCACTCCGCCTCCCCTCCCGTCACCACGATGCGATTCCGGCCCCCGAACCAACCCCCGACCCTGACCCGGTCGGCGCGCCCGCGGAGGAAGGCCTGGCCCGCCGCGCCGGTGACCGCCACGCCGTCCATGGCCAGTTCCAACCCTGGCGTCAGCCGCGCGGACGCCACCGACACATCGGCGCCCCAGCGGGCCTCCAGGTCATTGGCCACGTACTGACGGAAGCCCGGCGTGCGCGAGATGGCCAACGCCGCCGCGTACAGGATGCCCGCGATCGCGACGCCGCCGACCACAACGCCGTACAACGCGCCGCCCGGCCCGGCGAAACTCGGCCGCGACGGCATCGCGCCTTCCGCGGGCTCCTCCTCGTAGCGGATGTGCCGCGTCATGCCTCTTTAGGTGCCCGCCGCCAGCTCGGCCGCGCGTCGCCGCGCAGCCTCCAACGCCGCCGCCACGGCGGCGGGGACGCCGTGCAACTCCATCGTCCGGATCGCCGCCTCGGTCGTTCCTTTCTCCGAGGTCACGCGCCGCCGCGCCTCCCGGGCGTCAAGGCCCGTCTCCTGCAGCAAGCGGGCCGAGCCGGCCACCGTCGCCAAAATCAGCCGCCGCGCGACGCCGGCGTCCAAACCGAACTCCGCGGCCGCCCGTTCCAACTGCTCGATGAGGAAAAACACGTACGCCGGGCCGCTGCCGCTGATCGCCGTCACCGCGTCCATCAGCCGTTCGTCAACGCGCTCGACGATGCCCGCAGGCCGCAGCAGCGCCTCGGCCCTCGCCAGGTCCTCCTCTCCGGCGTATCGTCCTGCGCAGATCGTCGCCGCCCCCGCACCGACCAACGC
>CAKZPT010000052.1 GCA_937139365.1 uncultured bacterium
GCGTCACCCTGCCGCTGGAGCTGCGCGAGGCGGAGATGGAGCTGGACACGGTGGCCGCCGACATCGAGGCGGCGAAGCGGTCGTTGGCCGACACGCGCGAACTCGTGAAGGAAGGGCTGATCAGCCCGGCGGAAGAATCGCGGGAGTCCGCCCGCCTCGCCAGCCTTGAGCGGCGGCGGCAGCATCTCGACTGGCGGCTGGGTTTGCTTCGGGAACACGCCCATCCCGCACGGCTTGCGCAGGCGCGCGCTCGGCTCGACGTCGCGGCCCGGGAGCGCGACCGACTGCGCGATCAACTGGCGCAGTGCGTGGTGACCTCGCCCTGCGACGGCGAGGTGGTGCGCCTCCCCCTCCCGTTCGGCGGTGAACTTCGCCCGCCCCGCATCGGCGACACCGTCTACAAGAATCAGGAATTCCTCTGCATCCCAGATGCCTCGGAATGGATCGCGCGTTTTGACGTGCCGGAGCACGAGCTGGGTCGCGTGCGGCCCGGCGCGCCGGCCCGACTGGTACCCAGGGCCTGGCCGTCGCTGGTCTTGACTGGCGAGGTCGAGGCAGTCGCGGCCATGGCGGAAGTGCGGGCCGGGCCGCCGGAGCGGCGGGTCTTTCCGGCAACGGTGCGAATCCATGGAACCCGGCCGGAATTGCGCACCGGACTGTCCGTGCGAATCGAGGTCCTCTCCTTCCGCGCCGCGGATGCGCTGATGGTGCCGCGCGCGGCGGTGCGCTGGGCAGAGGGCCGCCCCTATTGCCGGCTCGCCGCTCCCGACGGTTCGCTCCTCCGACGGCCCCTCGATCTCGGTCCCGCCAACGACGAGATGGTCCTCGTGCTCGGCGGCGTGGACGAGGGCGACAGGATCGAGTGGTGAATCCCCCCGTGCTCGAGCTGCGCGACGTGCGCAAGTCGTTTTCCTCCGGCGGCCGGCGCGTCGAGGTGCTGAAGGGGGTGAGCCTCGAACTTCCGGCGGGACGGATGATCGCGGTCGTCGGACCCTCCGGCTGCGGCAAGACCACGCTCCTCCATCTGGCCGCGCTGCTGGACCGTCCCGACTCGGGGCGCGTGGTGATCGACGGGGTCGACGCATCCTCGCTCGACGAGGGCGCCGCGTCGTCGCTGCGGGCGCGGGCGATCGGCATGGTCTTTCAACGGTTCCATCTGCTCCCGCACCGATCCGCGCTGGCCAACGTGCGGTTCCGGTTCCGCTACACGGCCACGCGATCCTTGGAAGCCCTCCGGCAAGCGCGCGAGGCGCTGGAGGTGGTCGGACTGGGTCCGATCGCGGATCGCCCCGCGCGGCTTCTATCCGGCGGCGAGATGCAGCGGGTGGCCCTCGCGCGGGCGCTCGCAATGCCGCCAAGATTGCTGCTCGCCGACGAACCCACGGGGAACCTTGATTCGAAAGCCGCGGAGCAGGTGATGCGGCTGATCGGGGAGTGCCGCGACCGTGGCATCGCGGTACTGCTGGCCACGCACAATCCGGCGTGGATGCCCTTGTGCGATTCCGTCGTCCGGCTGGACGGCCCAATCGACGGAGGCTCGCGCCCGCCGTGAACCGGCTGGGCGCCATGGCCATCGACCTGGCCGAAGGCATCCGGGCCCGTCCCGGCCGCACGCTGGCCGCCGCCGCGACGATCGCCGCCGGGTGGATGTTGGTCGGCCTGACGCTGGCGGCCCTCACCCACCTCCGCGAGCGCGCCCGGCGCATCGCCGAGGAATTTGGCGAGCACTGCGCCGTCGTCGTCCCAGCGCCGGCGGCCGACGGGCGTCGCCCCGGCCGCGATCTCGTCGCCTCCTGCCGAGCCGCCGTACCCGCCGTCACGTGGAGCGGCGTCCTGCGGCAGCCCGGCGGTCTCGATGGTTCAGGACCGCCGGCGCTTCTGGTGGATGAGCATTTTCTGCCCACCCGAGGCTGGCGTCTTCGCGAGGGCCGCGGACTGGACCCGCTCGATGTCGCCCATGGCGCCGCCGTCATCCTCGCGACGGAGCCCGCCGCCGCGGGCTGGAGGGTTGGGGAGGCTCGCCCGGGTGGCGACGGCCGTCTATGGACGTTGATCGGGGTGGTGGCCGCCGACGCATCCCAGACGACGCCGGCCCTTCTCCACCCCTCATGGCCTCTGCTTTTGTTGCCCTGGACCGCGCGGCCGGAGGTTTGGATCGAGGCGATTCATGCGCGCGCTGGGGACGAGGCTGGGCTACGCACGGCATTGGCGGCGGCCGCCGCGGCGATGGACGAGGCGGGGTTCGACGCCGAGGCCGCCACGGTGGTCACGACCGAGTCTTTGACCGCGGATCTTCGCCGGTGGCAACGCAGGGTCGGGTCGGCCGCCGGCGCAGCGGCCGCGGCGGTGCTGGCGTTGGGGGGCGTGGCGCTGGCCGGGACGTTGTTGGCCGACGCGCGCGCCCGTATTTCCGAAATCGGCCTGCGTCGAGCCCTGGGGGCCCGGCCGCGGGACATCGCCGCCCTGTTCGTGGCCGAGGCGGCTGTGCTGACCATGGCCGGCGCGGCGGCGGGCCTGGGCGCGGCGCGCGGACTGGTGGCCGCCGTGGGCGCGCCGATGCGGCGCGGCCTGCCGGCCGACCTGGCCGCGATTGTCGCCGCCGCGGCGATGGCGGCGGCGCTGGCCGCCGCCCCCGCGATCGCCGCCGCCCGGACCCCGCCCGCCGAGGCCCTGCGGAACGACTGACGGCGCGGCTTGACGGCCGCCGCCGAATCGCCCATTGTGGCGCGCTGACCGCCGGGTTCGTGGCGGAGTCAAGACATGCTCAACCGTTTGCTGGGGCTTTTCTCGTCGGACATCGGGATCGATTTGGGCACGGCGAACACCCTGGTCTACGTAAAGGACCGGGGAATCGTGCTGCGGGAGCCATCCGTCGTGGCGATCCAAGCGGGCACGAACCGGGTGTTGGCCGTGGGTGACGAAGCCAAACGCATGTTGGGACGGACCCCCGTCAGCATCGTGGCGATCCGGCCGTTGAAGGCAGGTGTCATCGCCGATTTCGAGATCACGGAGGCGATGCTGCGGTATTTCATCCGGAAGGTGCATGGCCGCCGCACGTGGGTGCGGCCCCGGGTGATCGTGGCGGTTCCCAGCGGCATCACGGAGGTGGAAAAGCGCGCGGTCAAGGATTCGGCGACCCGGGCCGGCGCACGGGAAGTGTATCTGATTGAAGAGCCGATGGCAGCGGCGATCGGCGTGGGGCTCCCCGTTCAGGAGCCCGCGGGGAACATGATTGTCGACGTCGGGGGCGGCACCACCGAGGTGGCGATGATCTCCCTGGCGGGAATCGTGTTCAGTCGCAGCGTGCGCGTCGGCGGAGATGAGATGGACGAGGCGATCGTCCAGTACATGAAGCGGGTCTACAACCTCATGATCGGCGAGCGGACCGCGGAAGAGATCAAGATTCGGATCGGGTCGGCCTACGCCCTGGAAGAAGAGATGTCCCTCGAGGTCAAGGGGCGGGATTTGATCACCGGCTTGCCGAAGACCCTGACGATCACCTCGCAGGAAATTCGCGAAGCACTGCAGGAGCCCGTGACGACGATCGTCGAAACGGTCCGCACCGCGCTGGAGCGCTGTCCGCCCGAGCTGGCGGCCGACCTGGTGGATCGGGGCATTGTGATGGCCGGCGGCGGTTCGCTGTTGCGCGGCATCGACAAGCTCCTCGCGGAACAGACCGGCCTGCCCGTGCACCGCGCCGACGACCCGATGAGCGCGGTGGCGGAGGGCACCGGCGTGGTCCTCAACGAGCTGAACATCCTGCGTGGCGCCGCCCGCCGCGACGGGATCTGATCCCGGATCATCTCCGTCCGCGCCCGTTCGAGCCGGTCCCCTGTCCGGCCGAGGCCTGAAGTCTTCATGACGGCGTCGATTCCATGGTGCGACGCGGCGGTTTTCTCCCCTGGATCGTTCTTTTGACGGTCCTGCTGGCGTTGCTCAACTTGCCGCTGCCGCTGGCGGCCGGCATCAAGGCGTCGGTGCGCGAGACGCTGGCCCCCCTTCACGCGCTGATCTCCCGCGCCGGTCTACGGCTCCGCGAGGCCTTCGACACGCTGCGCGGGATCGGTGGGCTGGCGGCGGAAAATCGCGCGCTGCAAGCCGAGATGCTTCGGTTGCGCACCGAAGTCCGGTCGTTGCAGGCGGCGGCCCGAGACAACGACGAGCTGCGCGCGCTGATCGGGTTTCGGCAGCGCGCCGGCCGCCGGCTCACGGCCGCCGAGGTCATCGCCCGGGACAGCTCCGGCTGGTGGCAGACCCTTCGGCTGGACCGTGGCCGGATGGACGGCCTGAGGCCCGACCTGCCCGTGCTTACGCCCGATGGTCTGGCCGGCCGCATCACCGAGGTCACCGATCGTACGGCCGACGTCCTGCTGATCAGCGACCCCGGTTGCCGGGTCTCCGTCCGGCTACCGCGCACTGGCGCGCACGGCATCCTTCGCGGCACGGGCATGCGGCCCGACGGCCAGATTCTGTGCCGCGTGGACTTCGTGCATCCGCGCCACGCGATCCGACCGGGAGACGAGGTGGCGACCTCGGGCCTGGGGGGGATCTATCCGCCCGACCTGCCCGTCGGACACGTGGAGACGGCCACCCCCGACGCGACGGGGATTTACCGGACGGCCTGGGTCCTCCCGCGGGCCGATCTCGGCCGGATGCGGCGTGCGTTCGTGTTGACACCGAGCGCCTCCGAGGCGGGAGGGGGCCGATGAAGTGGCCGGCCACGGTGGTGCTGATCGGGGCCGCGGGCGTCCTGCAGGCCGTGCTGCCCGCCCCCGCGATCGCCGGCCAGACGGCGCCACCCGTCATGGCGTCGCTCGTGGTCCACTTCGCGCTACGGCGTTCGCGCGCGGAGGCCCTCAGCCTAGCCATCGCCTGCGGAGTGGTATTCGATTCCCTCGGCCGTGTGCCGCTCGGCTTTAGTTCCGCCGCCTTCGCCGCCGCCGCCTTGCTCGTCCATCGATACCGAGACGAGGTCTTCGAGTGGCGTGCGCTCACGCATGTGATTCTCGGCGCTGCGGCCGCCGGCGGCGCGACGCTCATCACCGGCCTGCTGTTGACTGCGGCCGGGCACGTTGCGTTCGCACTGGGGTGGCTGACGCTGAAAACCGCCGGCGCAGCGGTTTTGGCCGGCGTCACCGCCCCTCTGGTGTGCGCCGCCGCGCAGCGGCTGGAGCACCTCATCGGCTTGGACGCCGGAGGCCGCCGATGAGCCGGGCCCGTCTGCCGATGGATTGGGAGGTGGCGCGCCTGCGCGTCCTGTTTGCCGCCATGCTGGTCGCCTTCGGCGTGATCGAGGCCGCGCTCTGGCGGATCCAGGTCGCCCGCGGGCCCGCCTACCGAAGGGACCTCGCCCGCCAAAGCGTCCGTCGTGTACGGATCCCCGGCCCCCGCGGGCGAATTTTCGACGCGCGCGGACGGCCGCTGGCGGAGAACCGCCCCGCGTTCGGCCTCGCCCTCTACCTCGAGGAACTGCGTCCGCGAACCCGCCGCGCCACCCTGACGGGCGAAGTCGCCCGGGTGATCGAAGAATTGTCGGCCGTGCTCGGCCTTCCGCCGCAGACCACGCCGGCCGATCTGCGCGTCCACATCCAGAAACGCCTTCCCCTTCCCTTTGTCGTCTGGCGAAACCTTCCCGACACCGCGGTCGCGCGCTGGGCCGAAATGGGGTCGCGTCTGCCTGGCGTGGACCTGTATCCCGAGCCGGTCCGCGCGTACCCGGAGGGGACGGCCGCCTGCCACGTCCTCGGTTATGTCCGTCGGGCCGAGATCGATGTCGACGCCGAGGAACCCTTCCACTACCACTTGTCCGAGATGGCCGGAGCGGCCGGCGTGGAGAAGGTGTACGACCACCTCCTGCGCGGACGCGCCGGCGGCCGGCTGGTGCGGGTGGATGCCGCGGGCTATCGCTACGACGATCTCGGCGGCACGGAGCCTCGTCCGGGACACGATCTTCGGCTGGCGATCGACCTCGACCTGCAGCGCGCCGCGGAGGATGCGCTGGGCGAACACGCCGGGGCGCTGGTGGCGCTCGATCCCGCGAGTGGCGCGGTGCTGGCGATGGCGAGCCGGCCGGGATTCGACCCGAACGCATTTGTCCCCTCGATCCCCGCCGACGAGTGGAGTCGGCTGGCTCAAGACCCAGCCACCCCTCTTCTCAACCGCGCGGCCGCCGGCGCCTATGCGCCGGGCAGCACCTTCAAGCCCATCGTCGCCCTCGCGGCCTGGCAAGCGGGCCGGGCGCAGGCCGAGACCACGCACACCTGCCCGGGACACTTCACCATCGGCGGTGCCCGGTTCCGCTGCTGGGACACGCTCGGCCACGGCCCCGTCGACATGCCCCACGCGATTCGCTACTCGTGCAACGTCTACTTCTTCCACATTGGCCTTGCGACGGGGCCGGACCTGATCGCCGCCGCCGCCCGCGCGGCGGGTCTGGGTCGGCGAACCGGGATTGACCTCGACCACGAAGCGGCGGGACTGGTCCCCGATCCGGCGTGGAAACGTCGCGCATGGAGGGACGCCTGGCGCGACGGCGACACGTGCAATCTCTCCATCGGGCAGGGCCCGATCTCGGCCACCCCCCTCCAGATGGCCGTATTGGCCGCCGCCATCGCCAACGGCGGCCGTCGCGTCACCCCCCACCTGTTGACGGCGGTTCGGGCGCCGGGCGAGGACGATTTCGCACCCCATCCGGCGCCGGCACCGGAACCGATCGGCTGGCCCGCCGCGGCCCTCCGATGTCTCGCCGCGGGGATGCGCGACGTCGTGATGGCCGATGACGGCACCGGACGGCGTATGCGCGTGGCGGGATTCGAGCTGGCGGGGAAAACGGGCACCGCGGAGTACGGCCGCAAGGAGGAGGGGCGCAAGCGCGGATGGATGATCGCCTTCGGTCCCGTGGAACGGCCCCGGCTGGCCGTGGCGATGGTCGTGGAGGACGCCGTCTCGGGCGGTACGACGGTGGCCCCCCGACTTCAGCGGTTTTTCGCCGCCGCGCTGGGCATCCCGACGCCGCCCCGGAGGAATTCCTGATGCGGCCTGATCGTCCCACCGCCTTCCGCATGCTGGGTCGTGTCGACCCGACGATGCTGGTCACCGCCGCCGCGCTGACGGCCGGCGGCATCGCCTTCATCTACAGCGCGGGTCGCCAGAGCGCGGCGTTGTCGGTCCTCTGGCAGAAGCAGTTGGGCTGGGCCGGCGTGGCGGCCGGCGGGATGGTGGCCGTCGTCGCGACCGGCTACCGGCGGCTTCTCGCCGCCGCGCCGGCCCTGTACCTGTTGTCGGCCGCCGTGCTGGTCATGACGCTCGCCTTCGGCGTGACGATCAACGGCGCACGTTGCTGGCTAAACTTCTTCGGCGTGCAGCTCCAGCCCTCCGAATTCGCGAAGCTGGCGGCGATCCTGTTGCTGGCTCGGGAACTGGGGCGGACGGACAAGCCGGCGGAACACTGGGGCGAGCTGTTTCGCGCGGCGTTGATCGCGGGCGTGCCGTTCGGCCTGATTCTGTTGCAGCCGGACCTCGGCACCGCCATGGTGCTGCTGCCGGTGACGATGGCGATGCTCTTCGCGGCCGGGATGCGGCTGCGACACCTGGCCGCCCTTGTGCTTCTGGGCCTACTGCTGCTGCCCGTGGCGTGGCTGCTGCTGGACGGATACCAGAAAGAGCGGGTTCGTGTCTTCCTGGATCCTTGGCGCGACCCGCTGGGATCGGGGTGGAACAAGATCCAGTCCGAGCTGGCGGTCGGCTCGGGGGGCCTCTGGGGCAAAGGCTGGCTGGCCGGCACGCAAAACATGCTGGGCTACCTGCCCCGCCCGGTCGCACCCACGGACTTCATTTTTTCCGTCATTGCCGAAGAAACCGGCTTTGTCGGCGCCACGGCCCTGATCGCGCTGTATGCGCTGCTGCTGTTCGGCGGGTTGCGCGCCGCCCTTCGGGCGCCGGACCGCCCCGGCATGCTGTTGGCCGTTGGCGTCTCGACGCTCCTGTTCAGCCATGTGTTCGTGAACCTGGCCATGACGATCGGCCTGTTGCCGATCACCGGCCTGCCGTTGCCGCTGGTCAGCTACGGCGGCTCGTTCCTGATCGCGACCGGTGTGGCGCTCGGGATGCTGCAGAGCCTCCACGCCCACCGGCCCGACCCCGCATAGAAAGGACGCCTCATGATCAAACGACTGCTTCAACTGGTCTTCGGCCGAAAGACGGTCAAGAACCAGATCATCATCAATGCTGAACGCCTCGAGACGCGCATCGCGATCCTTCAGGACGGACAACTGACGGACTTCCACGTCGAGCGGCCATCGGAAGACCGGATTGTCAACAGCATCTTCAAGGGGAAGGTGCAGAACCTGGAGGACAGCCTGCAGGCGGCGTTCATCGACATCGGGATGAAGAAGAATGCCTTCATCCACTACTGGGACATGATCCCGGAGGATACGCTGCGCCTCGAAGTGGCGGAGGGCGTGGAGGACGACGGGCAGCGTCAGCAACGCCGCAACCGCCAGCTCGCCGCGGAGATCCACCAGCGGTTTCCAATCGGTTCTGAAATCGTCGTGCAGGTGACGAAGGGGCCGATCGGCACCAAGGGGCCCCGCGTGTCCGCAAACCTCAGCATCGCCGGCCGCTACCTCGTGATGCTGCCGGGCTCCTCCCTCAAGGGCGTCTCGCGCCGGATCGAAAACAAGGAGGAGCGCGAACGACTGAAGAAGGTCCTCGCCCGCCTGCCGGTGCCGGAGAACCTCGGCATCATCGTCCGCACTGCGGGCCTGAACACCCGGCGGACCGCCTTCGTGCGCGACCTGCGTTCGCTGCTGGACATCTGGCGGCAGATCGAAGAGGGCATCCGGGAGAAACCCGCCCCCTGCCGGCTCTACCAGGAACCCGATCTGATCGAACGCACCCTGCGCGACGCGCTCACGGAGGACATTGACCGCATCGTCGTGGATTCGCGCGAGGAGTACGAGCGCATCAAAAACTTGATCGCACGCGTTTCGCGACGGGCTCGCAGCGCGCTGAAGTTGTACGAGGGGGAGGCGTCGATTTTCGAGTACTACGACATCGAGCGCCAGATCGAGAACTCCTTCCGGCGCAAGGTCTGGCTCAAATCGGGCGGCTACATCGTCATCGATGAGACCGAGGCCATGGTCGCCATCGACGTCAACACCGGGCGGTTCAAGGGGGGAAAGAGCCCGGAGGAGTCGATCCTGCAGGTCAACCTTGAGGCGGCCGAGGAGATCGCCCGGCAGCTCCGGATGCGCAACATCGGCGGGTTGGTGGTGATCGACTTTATCGACATGAAGTCCCGCAAGGACCAGCAGCAGGTGTACCGGCGGATGAAGGAATGCCTCTTGGAGGATCGCGCCCGGACCAATGTGATGCCCATCTCGGCCCTCGGTCTGATGGAGATGACCCGCCAGCGCAGCGACGAAAGCATCCGCGAGACGGCCCTCGTGAACTGCCCCTACTGCCACGGCCGAGGCAAGGTGAAATCCGCCCTTACGATGAGCGTCGAGATCCAGCGGAGGATCGTGTCTGCGATGCGGCGCCTGCGGCAACAGGGCCGGCCGCCCGAGCTTCGGATCACGGTCAATCCGGTGATCCTCGAGCGGCTGCGCAAGGAGGACGAGGCGGCGCTGGTGGACCTGGAGAGCAAACTGGGCGGCCGTCTGGCGTTCGTCGCCGACGCCGGACTGCACCTGGAGGACTTCACGATCCAGCACACCCCAACCGGCGAGGAGTTGTACACAACCCGCGAGGCCTGAACTGGCCAGCACCGGGGATTCGCACTATGCTCGGACGCATGGCGAAGGACTGGACGGCGGACGAGGCGGTGGCCTGGCTCGCCCTGTATCGGTGCATGCGCGCCGCACGCGAGCTGGAGCGGGTGGCGGGCGACTTGGCCCGTCGCGGCGAGGCGTCGTTTCATCTCGGCGGCGACGGCCACGAGGGCACGGCAGTGCTGGCCCGGTGGCTCACCGCGGACGATTGGCTCCATCCCCACTACCGCGACGTGGCCCTGGTGCTCGCCCGCGGCCTGCCCGTCGCCGCCTACGTACACGCCCTGCTCGGTACGGACCGCGCCCCGTCGCGCGGCCGCGACATGCCCCCGTTTCAGGCCGACCCGGCCCTCCATCTCCTGCCGATGCCCACGCTGGTGGGAAACAATGCGCTGCAGGCCGTCGGTGTCGCCGCCCAGGTCGCTGGCCGGCCCGGCCGGCCGATCGTCTACTGCGGCGTCGGCGACGGCGGCTCGCAGGAGGGCGAGGTCCTCGAGGCCATCGCCGAGGCCGTCCGGTCACGGCTGCCCGTCCTGTTCGCCGTCGCCGACAACCGCTTCGCCCTCTCCACCCCGACCGCCGGGCGGACATGGTATGACCTGCCCGACGGACCCGCGGATCGATTCCTCGGCTTGCCCATCCACCGGCTGGACGCGCGCGATCCGACGGGGCTCGACCGAGCCCTCGGCCCCCTCGTGGAGGCGATGCGCGCCGACCGCGCGCCCCGGCTGGTCGTGTTCCGTTGCGAACGCTTGCTCAGCCATTCCAACTCCGACGACCAGACCGTGTACCGGGAGGCCGTTGACATCACGCGCGCCAGGGCGGAGGGGGACCCGATCGAACGTCTCCGCCGTGACTTGCAGGCGGCCGGCGTCGCGGAGGACGACCTTCAGGCCGCCGACGCGGCCGTGGCCGCCGAGCTCGAGGCCGCGGTCGCTGAGGCCCGGTCCGCCCCGCCGCCCCGCCCGGCGCGCCGCACCGATGACCACGCTGGAATGGGTGCGCCTGGCGCGCAAGCTGACCAACGAGATCGAGCCCGCGGTGCAGGGCTACACCTGCCAGGTCGACGCGCCTGTCTGCGTCGGGCCGGCGCCGGCCGACGCCCAGGCCCTGCTCGAGCTGAGCCGGGCCGCGTTCGAGCGCGCCTGCGCGCTGATGCGGCCAGGCGCGACCTGGGGCGAGGTCGTCGAGGCCGCCGCGCCGTTCGGCCTGGCGCCGGTCACCGGCACCAACCCGCGCACCGGCGAGGAGGTCGTCCGGGAGGCCTCGCCGACCGCCCCGTTCACGGCGCTGGCGTTCAAGATCGCGGCCGCGCCGTTCCACCTGTGGGCTCCCGACGTGTACGAGGGCGCGCCGTCTCCGGTGTCGGCGTACCTGTCGACCGCCTCGAAGGCCGCCGGGTTCCTCGCCATCGGGCGCCTGTTGCTGCTGGTTCTGCCGGGGCGCAGCGAGGTCTGGGTCGTGTTCGTCGGCGCCCTGGCGGTGCTCTCGATGGCGTTCGGCAACTTCGTGGCGATCGTTCAGACGAACGTCAAGCGGCTGTTGGCGTATTCGGGGATCGCGCAGGCGGGCTTTCTGCTGATCGCCGTGGCCGCCGCCAGTGGGGAGGGACTCTCCGCCGTGGGCCTGTACCTGTTGCTGTACGTCTTCGCGAACGTGGGGGCCTTCCTCTGCGTGTACGCGGTGGGCGAGGCGACCGACTCGCACGCGCTGGAGAACTACGACGGCCAGTCGAACGACTTCGCCGGCTGAGCCAGCAGCACCTGAACCCGTCGGAGGCCGGTCCCGCAGGGGCCGGCCTCCGACGCGTCGCGACGTA
>CAKZPT010000053.1 GCA_937139365.1 uncultured bacterium
ACCGACGACTCCTGAGGCCATCCATCGTTGAGACGCCACACTGGGATCGAAACAGGATTCATTCCCTCTTAGGTGGCCTTTTTGGCCGAAGAAGCTCGGCTTGCCCTGGATGGCGTTTCGAGGCTCCCTCGACCAGGTTGAGATGCCTTCAAAGTCTCGGCGCCGTTGCCTCTCACCTCGGCGGCCGGCCATTTTCTCCAAAGGCGCCCGCCCGCATTGACCCGTCAGCCCACGCCGCCCCAATGCCCGTCGCTATGTCCCTGTCCCCGCGGTGCTGTGCCTGTCCCCGGTGTCGGTCCCCGGTGTCATCCTTCCAAGGAGATGAGCATGGGTTCCTGAAGGGCTTCGACAACCCAGCGCAGGAAACGCGCGCCGTCGGCCCCGTCAATGAGGCGGTGATCGTAGGAGAGCGACAAGGGCAGCATCAACCTGGGGCGGCAGAGCTCTCCGGAGCCACCACACGCCGGCTCCAACGCCGCACGACCCACACCGAGTATGGCGACCTCGGGGGCGTTGATGATGGGCGTGAAGAACGATCCGCCGATCCCGCCGAGGTTGGTCAGCGTGAACGTACCGCCCTGTAGCTCGTCCGGAGAGACCTTTCCATCGCGGGCACGCCGGGCCATTTCCGTTAGCTCGATCGAAAGCTGCAGGATGTTCTTGCGATCCACATCGCGGATGACCGGAACCAGAAGGCCGCGCGGCGTATCAACCGCCACGCCAATGTGGAAGTACTTTTTGTAAATGACCGCCCGCCCGGGCAGGTCCACGCTGGCGTTGAACTTCGGATAAACCTTTAGTGCGGCGGCCAGGATTTTGAGGAGAATGGCCGTCAACGTCAGCTTCCCCCCCCCGGCCTCGACCCTCGGTGCCAGGCGTTTGCGCAACGTTTCCAAGTCGGTGATGTCGGCCTTGTCATGTTGCGTGACGTGCGGGATCGTGGCCCACGCGCGGCTGAGATGCTCTGCGGTGACGACGCGGATCTTCGTCATTGTCTCGCGCTCGACCGCCCCCCATTTTGAGAAGTCCGGCAGCGGCTCGGCCTCCAACGCGCAGTGCGTTCGCACCGCCCGGCCGGTGGCGACCTGCCGGCTGTGGCGCTTCACGTCGTCGATCGTGATGCGGCCCCGTTCGCCACTGCCCTTGACCTCCTCGATGTTGACGCCAATCTCGCGAGCGAACCGCCGCACGGAGGGCGCCGCGGCGACGGGGATTCGCGTCGGCGCCGGCGGCGGTACGATGGGTGTCGGCGGCGGTTCGGGCGCGATCGGGCCGGAAGGAACCGACGCGGGAGCGGACGCAGACGGCGCCGGAGCAGGCGACGCAGGCGCGGCTACCGCCGCGGTCGCCTGCGCTGCCACCCGGGGCCTGGCGCCAGCCGCCGCCCACCTCAACACCGGTTGGCCAACGGCAACCTTGTCACCGGGCTTGACCAGCACCTCATCCACGCGGCCGCCGGTGGGCGCGGGGACTTCAACGGTGGCCTTGCCTGTTTCAATCTCGAGGATGGGCTGTTCTGGCCGAACCTCCTCGCCGACCTGAACGAGCACCTTGACCACGTCGCCGCCGTCGACGTTCTCGCCCAGAGAGGGCAGCAAAAGGACCGCGCCGCCAGCGGGCGCAGCGGGCGGTGGTACAGGAACTGGCGTGAGCGTCGGCGCCTCGGGCACAGCGGCGGAGGGGGCTGGCGAGGAATGTGGCGTCGCAGCGCCGAAGTCGGCGACGGTGAGGATGGGCTGACCGATAGCGACCTTGTCGCCCGGCTTCACCAGCACCGCCTCGATGACGCCGGCGGCGGGCGACGGGACCTCCACCGTCGCCTTTCCGGTTTCGATTTCAAGGACGGGTTGATCGGCAGCCACGGGGTCGCCGGGTTTCACCAGCACCTTGACCACGTCGCCCCCCTCGACATTTTCGCCTAGAGACGGAAGGTTCAACGTCCTGCCCATGACCGCTCTCCCACTGGTTTGTCAGCGCCTCCGCCGGCCCGCCAGCCGAACCCCTACGCCAACCATGGATCGGGCAGGTCGGGGTTGATCTTCCAATGCTCGATCGCCGACCGGACCCGGCCCGCGTCCACGCGTCCTTCGGCCGACAGCGCGGCCAGCGCGGTGACGGCCACGTGGCCGGCGTCCACCTCAAAATGCCGCCGCAAAGCGTCGCGTCCGTCGCTGCGCCCGAATCCGTCGGTGCCGAGGGTCCACCAGCGCCCGGGGGCATATCGTGCGACGATGTCCGGCAACACCTTCATGTAGTCCGAGGCGGCGACGACCGGCGACGAATCCGCGGGTCCGAGCGCACGGGCCACGTAGGGCACTCGCGCCGGCTCGCCCGGATGGAGACGGTTCCATCGCTCGCACTCCACAGCGTCCCGGTGGAGCCTCTTGTAGGACGTCGCCGACCACACCTCCGCGGCGATGCCAGCTTCGGCCTCAAGCCACTCGGCCGCCTTGAGCACCTCGTTGAGGATGGCACCGCTGCCCAGCAACCGCACGCGAGGGCGACGGCCGTCGCCGACCGCAGGCCGAAACCGGTAGAGCCCGCGCAGAATGCCCTCCTCCGCGCCCTGCGGCATGACGGGCTGCGGATAGTTCTCGTTCATCACCGTCAAGTAGTAAAAAACACTCTCGCCCTCCACGTACATCCGCCGCAGGCCATCACGGACGATCTCGGCCACCTCATAGGCGAAAGCGGGGTCGTAACACTCGAGGTTGGGCACCGCGAGCCCTAGGACATGGCTGTGCCCGTCCTGGTGTTGCAACCCCTCTCCGGCCAGGGTGGTGCGGCCGGCGGTGCCGCCGACGAGAAATCCCTTGCAGCGCGAATCGCCGGCCGCCCAGACGAAGTCGCCGACCCGCTGCATGCCGAACATCGAGTAGAAAATGAAAAACGGGACCATCGGCACGCCGTGGTTGGCGTAGGCGGTCCCGGCGGCGATGAAAGAGGAGATCGAACCGGCCTCCGTGATGCCCTCCTCGAGGATCTGGCCATCGCGCGCCTCGCGGTAATACAGCAGGCTCTCCTTGTCCACCGGCTCGTAGAGCTGGCCCGGATGCGAGTAGATACCGCACTGCCGGAACAGCGCCTCCATGCCAAACGTGCGGGCCTCGTCGGGGACGATGGGAACGACGCGGGGGCCCCAGACCGGATCGCGCAGCAACTTGGACAGCAGCCGCACGAAGACCATGGTGGTTGAGACCGGTCGATCGCTGCCGCGACGGAACTCGGCGAACACATCCGTCGGCGGAGCCGGGAGAGGGCCGACGGCGACCCGCCGCGCCGGCAGCGCCCCGCCCATCGCCGCTCGGCGCTCCCGCAGGTACTGCATCTCGGGGCTGTCTTCCGACGGGCGGTAAAACGGCAGCCGCGAAACGTCGTTGTCGCTGATCGGAATGCCGAAGCGGTTGCGAAACTCTCGCAGTTCCTCCTCGTTGAGCTTCTTCTGTTGGTGCGTGATGTTGCGGCCCTCGCCGGCCTCACCCAGCCCGTAGCCCTTGATCGTCTTGGCCAAAATGACGGTGGGCGCCCCTTGGTGCGCAACCGCTGCGGCGTAAGCGGCGTATACCTTTTCCGGATCATGGCCGCCGCGCCGCATGCGCTCAAGCTGCTCGTCCGACAGCCCCCGCACCAACTCCAGCAGACGGGGATCGGTTCCGAAAAAATGCCTCCGGATGTAGGCGCCATCGGCAACCGTGTAGCGCTGGTACTCGCCGTCCACGACCTCCGTCATCCGGCGGACCAGCACGCCGTCGCGGTCGCGTTCGAGCAGCGGATCCCAGTCCCCTCCCCAGATGACCTTGATCACGTTCCAGCCGGCGCCGCGGAAGGCGGCCTCGAGCTCCTGGATGATCTTGCCGTTGCCCCGCACCGGCCCGTCGAGGCGCTGCAGGTTGCAGTTGATCACGAAGATCAGGTTGTCCAGCTTCTCCCGAGCGGCCAGCGTGATCGCGCCGAGCGTCTCCGGCTCATCGGTCTCGCCGTCGCCGAGGAACGCCCAGACCTTCTGGCCGACCGGCGGACGCAGGCCGCGGTCTTCCATGTACCGGATGAACCGGGCCTGATAGATGGCCATGATCGGGCCCAAGCCCATCGAGACCGTGGGAAACTGCCAGAAATCCGGCATCAGCCAGGGGTGCGGATACGACGACAGCCCCGGTGTCGGATGCAGCTCGTGGCGGAAATTTGCGAGGCGATCGGCCGAAAGCCGCCCCTCGACAAAGGCCCGGGCGTAGATCCCCGGGGCGGCATGTCCCTGGAAATACACCAAGTCGCCGGGGAAGGTGTCGGTTGGACCGCGGAAGAAATGGTTGAAGCCCACCTCGTAGAGCGTTGCGGCGGACGCGTACGTCGAGATGTGCCCGCCGATGCCCTCCTCCTCGCGGTTGGCCCGCACCACCATCGCCATGGCGTTCCAGCGAACGATGCTCTTGATGCGGCGTTCCAGTTCGCGGTTCCCCGGGTAGGGCGGCTGCTCGGACTTCGGGATCGTGTTGATGTACGGCGTGTTGGCCGTGAAGGGCAGCTTGAGGCCGCGCTCGTGGGCCCGGATGGACAGCTCGCGAAGCAGGCGCACGGCGCGCGCCGCCCCGTCACGCACGATCACGTCGTCGAGCGATTCCTGCCAGTCGCGCGTCTGTTCTCGGTCGGCATCCTCGTCGCGAAACGGTATTTGGGTCATGTTCGAAATCCCACGGGCTACCCCGCCCGGCGTTGGACGCCGCAGCGTTCCCGTCACACTGTACGCGGCCGGCCACCGGGCGCAAGGCCCGTGCCGCCCCGTCACCCGCCGAACTGCGCCTCCAGCAGCACGGTCACGCGGGGATCGGCCTCGTAGTTCCGCTCCTCGGCGAACCGCAGGCCGGGCACTACCTCGAGGAACAGCCATTCGCGTCCGAGCCGACGCCGGAGGAGCACGTCGGCCGAGTAGGCCGCGCGTCCGCCCCGCGGCGTCTCCGGCCACTCGCCGGTCACGAACAGGCCGTAGCCCTGGCCACCGCCGGCCTCCCGGAGCCCCGCGAGCGACTGCGCCGGCGTCACGCCCTCACGGTCCTCATACCAGCCCAGCCGCGAGGACGACCGGAAGAGCCATCCCTCCCGCAGGCGTCGGCTCCACCGCATCTCGCCGATCAGGCCGACGCCGTCGCCGGACCACCACTGGGCCGTCTCGCTGAGCCGCAGTTCCCACGGATCGAGCGGGACGAGCCAGCGCGCCCGCAGCCGAACAAACGCCTGGGGGTCCGATCCTAGCCGGCCGCCACCGTCGGCCTGCAGCCGGAACGAGCCGCCCTCCCGGAAGATGTAGCGAAGTCCAGCGTCGGGACGGCTGCGCTCCACGGCCTGGTCCAGCACACCCCCCGCCGTCGGCTCGTCCACCTCGGTCACGTTGTCCACCAGCAGCTGGAGTCGACGGTGTAGCCGGGGCAGTGCCAGGCGGGCATTGAACCGGGAGGCCAGCGACGGTCCTTCGGCACGGCTCCACCGCGCCCCAAGGGCCAGGCGGACGCGGGTGACATCGGTGTCGTCCTCCAGCCGTTCGTCCCCGAAAAAACGGTCCAGCCGCTCGACGAGGTCCACGACGCCCGCGCTGATCCATTCGCGCCAGACATCCGCGCGGGTGGCCGGCATCCGCTCCTCCCCCGCCGTCGATCCCACCGCGATCGCGACGGCGGCGGCCGCCGCCTTCATCCCACCGCCAGCATCCGCTCCACCGCCCGCCGCGCCCGCGAACGTACCGGCTCGGGCACGTCCACCTCGTACCGCATAAGTTTCAACGCGGCGAGGGTGTCCTCCATCGTGATTTCGTTCATGTGCGGACAACGGATGCTGCACATCCGCACCATCTCGCGGTCGGGGTGGGCGGCGGTGATGTTGTCGCCCATCGAGCATTCGGTCAGCACCAGATACCTCGGCGCCGGATGCTCGGCGACATAGCGGATCATCGCATTGGTGCTGCCCGAAAAATCGGCCGCCGCCACCACGTCGGGGCTGCATTCGGGATGGGCCAGCACCACGACGTCGGGAAATTGACGTCGCGCGTTCTCGATGTCCGCCACCGTGAACCGCTCGTGCACCTCGCAGCGGCCGGTCCAGCCGAGGATCTGCACGTCGAGCAACCCGGAGGGATCGGCCACCGGCGTCGCGCTGGGAAAGATGATGTGCCGGCCGGTCTCGCGCGCCACGTTGGCCGCCAGGTACTGGTCGGGCAGGAAGATGACCGTCGGGGCGCCGAGCGATTCGATCACGGCCCGGGCGTTGCCCGAGGTGCAACAGATGTCGGACTCCGCCTTCACCTCGGCGTAGGTGTTGACGTAGCTGACCACCGGCACCCCCGGAAAGCGCCGGCGCAAATCCCTCACCTGCTCCGCGGTGATGCTCTCGGCCAACGAGCAGCCCGCCCGAGGGGACGGGACGAGCACCGTGCGCTCCGGGTTGAGGATCTTCGCGGTCTCGGCCATGAACCGCACGCCGCAGAACACGATGACGTCGGCCTGCGTTGCCGCCGCCTTGCGGCTCAGGTCCAGCGAGTCGCCGCGGTGATCCGGCACCGAGTAGAAGAGCGCCGGCTCCATGTAATTGTGCGCAAGGATCACGGCGTTGCGCCGCCGCTTCCACTCGAGGATCTCCACGGCGATCTCGGCTTTGCGCCGGATCTCGAATTCCGGCAGCACGCGACCCAGCCGCTCGCGCAGCTGCCCGGTCATGTCCTCCACGGTCATGGCTTTGCCCTGGCTCCCGATGCGCGCCTTCTCGTGGACGCCCATTCATCCCTATGATACGTTCGATACGGGCCGGCGCGAGCCGGCCACGGAGGCGCGCCATGAGGACACGGCGGACGCGCGGGTTTACGCTCGTCGAGATGCTCGTCGTCATCTCCATCATCGCGATCCTGGCCGGGCTGCTGCTGCCGACCCTGTCGTCGTCGATGGCTAAGTCGAAGGAGCTGCACTGCATCAACAACGTGGGGCAACACGCCAAGGCCGTCATCCAGTTGGCCTCGCAGAACCGCGGGCGGCTGATTGCCCCCGACCCGACCGGCCAGTGGATGCTCACGCTCGACCGCCTGCTGGGCCTGGGCCAGCGCACCGAGGCGCGCCTGTGCCCCAATGCCGTGAGGGCCAACGCGGGGCGGGGGTCCGTCGACCGCGCGTGGACGCTCAACGGCTGGGTCGGCAGCCTCGCCATCAACACCCACATCTCGGCCATGTCGCCCGGGACGAACGACTACACGTTGATGTCGCAGACGGAGGCCAGAACGCCGGCCTTCACCGACGGGGCGTGGTTCGAGAGCGGGCCGGTTACGGGCGTGTCGTGGCCCGCCGACCTCGGTGGCGCCAGCAACTGGATCCTCGACCGCCACCGCAAGGCCATCGCGGTGAGCTTCTGCGACGGCCATGCCGAGCGGGTGGAGTTGGCGATGATCTGGGACCTCAAGTGGAACCGGACCTACATCCCAGCCGGCCGGCAGACGAATCCGTCTCTGGGTATCCGATGAACGACACCCACCGGGCGCTCCACCGATCCGCGACGTGATTCCGACCCCCGACCACAACGTGCTGGTCCGCCTGCAAGGCGGCGCGCCGTTCGCGGTCCCCGTGGGGATCCGCGTGGGCGAACTCTGCCGCACGCTGGCTCCGCCCGACGGCCTGGCCTGGTTGGGCGCGCTGGTGAACAACGAGGTGGTGACCCTGTCCTACCCGATCGAGGTGGACAGCGACGTCACCCTGCTGACCATCGCCGACCGGCACGGCTGGAGGATCTACCGAAACTCCGTGGCCTTCCTGCTCGCCAAAGCGGTACGCGAGCTCTTTCCCGAGGCGCGATTTGCGGTGGAGCATTCGCTCGGCTCGGGTTTCTACTGCTCGTTGACGGCGCCCGGCGGCGGGATGCCGCCCAACGCGATCGAGCAGCTTCGGCGGCGGCTGCGGGAACTGGTGGACGCCGACCTGCCGATCGAACGACGCAAGATCTCGTTCAGCGAGGCGTTGCGCCGCTTCCGGGAGGCAGGCCAGCAGGACAAATACGACCTGCTGAGGTTTCGTAACCCCCCGAAGGTCGTCATCTACGACTGCAACGGGTTCACGGACTTGGCGCACGGCGTCCTCGCCGACCGCACGGGGGCCCTGCGGCACGTCGACCTCATCGCGCACCCGCCGGGGTTTGTGCTGTTGTTTCCCGATCGCGACGCGCCGCCGCGGCTGGCGCCGTTCGACCCGCAGCCCTACCTCTTCCGCATCTTCACCGAACACAAGGAGTGGGGCCGGATCCTCGGCCTGCGGACCGTGGGCGATCTCAACCGGATTATCGCCGACCGCCAGGCCGACGAGATCATCCGCATCGCCGAAGCATTGCACGAGAAGACCATCGCTCGGCTCGCCGACCGCATCGCGGAGCGGCAGCCGCGGCCACGCTGGATCCTGATCGCCGGCCCGTCCTCCTCCGGCAAGACGACGTTCGCCAAGCGCCTGGCCGTGCAGCTGCGCGTCAACGGCCTCCGGCCGGTGGCCATTTCCACCGACAACTACTTCCTCGATCGCGACCGCACCCCATTGGACGAGGCCGGTCAGCCAGACTTCGAGCACATCGAGGCACTCGACCTGCCGCTCTTCAACGAGCAGATGGCGCGGCTCGACGAGGGCCACGAGGTGGTGGCGCCGCTCTTCGATTTTCGTCAAGGCCTCCGCCTGCCGCAGGGCCGTCCGTTGCGCGTGGAACCGGACCAGATCGTCCTCATCGAGGGCATCCACTGCCTCAATCCACGGCTTGGATCCGCCATCCCGCGGGATCGCGTGTTTCGCATCTACGTCAGCGCACTCACCCAGTTGAACCTCGACGAGCACAACCGGATCGCGACGACCGACAACCGCCTCCTGCGTCGGCTCGTCCGCGACCACCAGTTCCGCGGCCACGGCGCGCTCCGCACCCTCGACATGTGGCCCGGCGTGCGCCGCGGCGAAAAACGATGGATTTTCCCTTACCAGAACGAGGCCGACGCGGTGTTCAATTCCGCCCTCGACTACGAGTTGGCCGTGCTGAAACCGCTGGCCGAGCCCCTGCTCTGGGAGGTCAAACCCGACCAGCCCCAGTACGCCGAGGCCCGCCGCCTGAGCGCCTTTCTCGAAAGCTTCCTGGCCCTGCCCTACGGCCCAGTGCCGCCCAACTCCATCCTCCGGGAGTTCATCGGTCGCAGCAGCTTCCGATACGGGTGATCGGGCGCCCCTCAGGGGCGTACCGCATTTTCACGGCGCAAGTCCGGGCGATGGCCAAACGCGCGCGCGCCGCCTGAAGTGGGAGCGAGGGGTTGCTGTGCGGGCATCGAGGACCATCGCACATTGCCCCGGCCGCCGTGGCGCAGGACTATCGGCATGCGCCGGACCCGGCCATTCCGGCTGGGCTCGAATCCCCTTCTCCGTCCCGCGCGCCCCGGCTACGCGCTGGCGATCCTCCCACCGGGCGCCATGCGGTGGACGCGGCCGGGGGGCGAGATCGATGCGGCCATTGCCCTGCTGGAGGCGGAGGCCGAGCGCCAGCCCCAAACCCGCGAATCTGGAGAATCCTGGGGCTGCTCGACTGGCGAAAGGGGCGGCCCGATCGGGCGGAGGCGCGGTGGAAGCTGTTTCGCACGATGACGGGCGATCGCGCGACGCCCTCGGCATGGCTCGCCGAGCTGTACGCCGCGCATCACCGACTCGCCGAAGCGCTAACCGAATACGACGCCGCCCGCGCCACCAATCCTGACGACCTCGAGCTGCAGTTTCAATGATCCCGCATCCGCCGCTGGATGGGCCACACGGCCGAGGCGGTGAACACGATGCGGACATCGTGCGCTGCCCATCCCGACCGCGACGACTTCCGTCGGGAGCTGCCCGCGGTCCTCTTCGCCAAGCGCGACTACGCCGAGGCCAGCCGCTGTGGGAGCAGGTCCGCGCCGCGCGACCGGGCGATCCCGACGCCGTCATCCGTGCCCTCGCCGCACGGATCCACGCCACCGGCGATCGGGAGGCCGTCGCCGAAGCCGAACGGTTTCTCGAAGAACACCCCAACCATACCATGACCCTCGGCTCGCTCATGGCGGCCGCGCGTGGACGGCGCGACTGGACGGCCGTCATCCGATACACACAACGGCTGATCGCGATCGAGCCTCGCCCCGCCGGCGCCGCCGTCTTCTGTACCAATGCGTGGAGATGCTTTTGCACCTCCACCGGCTCTCGCCCGGCCCGAGCGCGTTGGACGAGGCGCTGGACATGATCCGGATATCCGGCGAACGCGACGGCCGCGACGTGGACACGCTGCTGCTGTAGGCCGAGACAACCATCGAGGCCGGCCGCGTCGGCGATGCCCGCCCCCTGTTCGAGGAGGTCTTGCGCCGCCACCACCCTGCCCATCTGCGCGCGCTCCGGGGCCTCTTTGATGTCGCGGTGAGCGACCCGCGGTTTACGGAGGCCCGCGACCATCTGGACCGAATCCGAAGGTTCAACCCGCAGGCCCCCTACCTCGCGCACTGGGAGGCACGGTGCCTCGCCGCCCCAAAAAGGTACTCCGAAGCGCTGGCGGCCCTCGACCGGCTCGAGGCCGCCGGCGGTCGAGGTGCCGAGGCCGTGCTGCTGTACCACGGCCTCGGCGAAAGCGACTGGGGCGATGTCCCCTCCGTGAGACGGCTGCGGGAACACCTGACGGCCCTGCGCGACGCTGGCTATGGGTTGGTCGCGGCGCACGAGTTACCCGCCGTCCTCGGGAGTGCATCCCTGCCGTCCGGGCGGACGGGCTGCCGATCCGGATGGTCTGCGTGACCTTCGACGACGCACGGTGAGATGCGATCCGGCACGGCGAAGCCGTCACCCGGGACCTCGGCGTGCCGATCACAATGCATGTGCCCCTCGGGTTTGTGTAAACGGGCCCTCCGTTCATTGCCTCCTGGGAGGAGACGGTCCGCGCCGCGTCGGAGGCGCCGTGGCGGTACGGCAGCCATGGCTTCGACGCCCACACGCTGGTGCCGACGGCGGTGGGCGGGGAGCCTGCCCCTCCGCTCGCCAACCGTCTGTGGCTTCCCGCCGAACGCCGTCTCGAGACGCCGGCCGAATACCGCGAGCGGTTGCGGATCGACTACGGCCGCACCCGCGAACTCCTCGTCGCCCATTTTCGCAGCCCCGCCGACGCCAATGTGATCGCCTACCCGTTCGGGGACATCGGCCACCTCAGTGCCAACAACGTGGAGACGGCCTCGGTCGTCAACCTCGAAATCGCCGCCCGCTACTAGAAGGTCGGGTTCATCCAGAGCTTGTTCGGCCATGCAGTGCATCGCGATTATCCCCTTCTCTACCAGCGCACCGAACCGAAGTTCGGGAAGGACGGCACCTCCCTAGTGGCCCGCCTGTTCGTCCACCACCCTGCGCTGTTCGCCCGGATCAAGAAGCTGGACATCGCGACGCCGGCCGCCAAACCCCACCTCGCCCGGGAGTTATTGGCCCGGCTGGGACGGCATGGGTGCCCGGAGTCAACGCTGCAGGAGCTTCGCACCCTGATCCGGTCCCGGCTCGGGGGCTCGGTGTTCGACTGGTTTCGGCCCGAGGCTCCCGCCCCGCCGCCGGCTGGACCGGACGACCCTGCCCTGCGACCCGACCGCCGGCTCGACGCGCCGCCCCCGCAACGAAGTTTGCCGCCCGAGGTCCCGCCGCCCCCCGACCTCTGGAGGCCTAATCCCGAGTGAGGTGAAAAACAACGGGCGCGATCGCCCGGTCGGCCCGGCGCTTGTTGAGCACGCCTCATTTCGAAGCGGCTTTTCGCCCTCCGGCGGTGCCGATAGGATACCCGCCAATGGAGTCGCGACACGATGAACGTACTCGTTTGGGCCCTCGCGGCGGCCGGCACGGTCTACGCGGCCACCTCCCCTGGCACCGCTGATCACATGCAGGCCTGTTCGTTCAAGTGCACAACCGCGGTCGAGCTATCCTGCCGATACTGGCTGGCCCTGCCCGCCGGTTACGAGAATGACCCGGCGCGACGCTGGCCGCTGCTCTTGTTCCTCCACGGCGCGGGCGAGCGAGGCGATGACTTGGAGCTCGTGAAAAAACACGGCCCGCCTCGCCGGATTGCGGAGGGCCGGACCTATCCCTTCATCGTCGCGGCGCCGCAGTGCCCGGCGGGGGCATGGTGGGAGGACGTCCGACAGGTACAGACCCTCGCCGCCCTGCTCGACGAGCTCGAGCGAGCGCTGCGGGTGGACCCCGATCGCGTGTACCTGACCGGCCTGAGCATGGGGGGGTATGGCACATGGCGGCTGGCCGCCGAATACCCCGACCGGTTCGCCGCGATCGTCCCCATCTGCGGGGGCGGCCGCTGGTTCATGGCCGATCGCATCCGCCACCTTCCCGCCTGGGTCGTCCACGGCGCGAAGGACACGGTCGTTCCGCCGCAGGAATCGCAGTTGATGGTCGAGGCCCTGCGCCGCGCCGGCGGCGCCGTCGAGTTCCGGCTGGATCCGGAGGCCGGTCATGACTCGTGGACGGCGGCGTACGACGAACCGCAGTTGTATGAATGGCTGCTCCGGCAGGTCCGCCGCCCCCGCACGCCCGCCGTGGATTCGCGGCGCTGACAGTTGTTTGCACCCGTCGCCAATATGGTGTACATGAACCTAACCACCGCTAACGGAGGCGCCACCATGACTGGGAACCAAGTAGACATCGGGGCGTGGCTCAAGGAGGCGTTCGAGTTGTACAAACGCCACTTCGGCATCCTCGTCGTCGCCAACCTGATCGCGCTGGCGCTGGGCGCGGTCACCCTCGGCATCTTGGCCGGCCCGCTATTTGTTGGGGTCGCGTCCGTAACGCTGGCCTTGCTGGACAACGCGGCGTCGCCACCGAAGGCCAGCGACGTCTTCAACGGCATGAAGGTGTTTGTCCCCGCCCTGCTCTGGATGCTGCTGGTCGCCCTGGCCACGGTCGCCGTTGTCGGGATCTGCCAGCTCACCTGCATCTTGGCGCCAGCCTCGCCGCTCGGCGCGCTCCTCATCGGCACGGCCACATTTTTCTCGCCCTTCTTCATCTGGGAGCGTCGCGTTGGGGTGTGGCCGGCCATCACGATGAGTTACCAGGCCATTAAACCCGCGTTCTGGCTCGTGCTGGCCTACGCGCTGATTGCCCAGTTTGCCGCCGGCCTCGGCGCCATCGCCTGCGGCATCGGAGCCGTCTTCACGGCGCCGTTCTACATGTGCGCCGCCGCCGTCGCGTACCGCAAAATGATCGTCCCGTTGCCGCCCGTCGCCGGCGAGCCGCTGGTGAAGGTGGACCCACCCCATCCTTCGGCAGCCGGGCCCGCCGCCTGACGCGGGCATGAAGTACCTGTTTCTCGCCCCACAGCCGTTTCTGCGCGAGCGCGGCACGCCGTTGCGTGCGCGGAACATCCTGACCGCGTTGGGCGAACTTGGACACGAGGTCGATCTGCTCTGTTATCCGTTCGGCGAACCGGCGCGGCTGCCGCACGTCCGCATCCTGCGTTCCGCGCGGGTCCCCGGCGTCCGCGACGTCGGCATCGGGCCGTCGTTCGCCAAGCTCTTGCTCGACCTCCCGTTTGCCCTGCGCGGCACCGCGCTGGCCCTCGCTCGGGGATACGACGCGATCCAGGCCGTCGAGGAGGCCGGTCTGTTCGCGTGGATCCCCGCGCGGTTACGGCGGCGGCCGCTGGTCTATCAGATGGATTCCTGGATCTCCGAACAACTCGTGTTCAGCGGATTTGCGACCCGCGGACCGGCGCTGGCCCTGGCGCGGCGGCTCGAGCGCATCGCGATGCGGTCGGCCGCGCTGGTGATCACGGTCGGTCCCGATCACGCGGAGCAGGTCCGCCGGCTGGCTCCTCGCACCGCGGTGCTGATCCTTCCCGACACTCCGCCCGACGAACGGTTTCAACCGGACGAGGAAGGCGCCCGCCGCTGGCGCGAACGGCTGGGGTTGAGTGCTGGGCCTTGTGTCGTGTACACCGGCAACCTGGAACCCTACCAGGGGGTGGATCTGCTCGTGGGCGCGGCGGGCCGGCTGGCGGAAGACTGGCCCGCTCTCCGTGTGGTGGTTGTCGGTGGCCGGCCTGACCAGATCGAACGGCTTCGGGCGAGCGCGCGCGAGCTGGGCGCCGGCTCCGTTTGCGTCTTCGCCGGCTCGCTTCCGCCCTCCGAGATGCCCGCCTTCCTGACGCTGGCCGACGTGCTCGTCAGCCCTCGCTGTCGCGGCCGCAACCCGCCGATGAAAATCTACCACTACCTCCAGACGGGCCGGCCGCTGTTGGCGACCCGTGTCCCGACGCACACCCAAGTGCTCCATGACGGCATCGCCCAGCTCGCCGAACCCGACCCCGCTGCCCTCGCCAACGCGCTACGCGACCTGCTCGCCGACCCCGCCCTCGCCCGCCAGCTGGCCGCCGCCGCGCGCGAGGAATTCGACCGCCGGTATTCCTGGCCGCGTTTCCGTGAACGGCTGGCCCGGGCCGCGGAGATCGCCCGCGCGGCGGAGAACCGGCGAGCTGGAGCCGGCGGGGGAGATGGCGGGGACGACGGGACTTGAACCCGCAACACCCAGATCGACAATCTGGTACTCTAACCAATTGAGCTACGTCCCCGCCGGGAGTTGCTCAAGGCCGTTACAATAGGCCTTCGCCTCCCGTTTTTCAAGCCGCCGTGCCCGTCCGACTTGCCTCCGTGCACCACAGCCGCATGATGAGGGATATGAGCGATGCCATCCGGCTCAACCGCCCCGTCCATGCCGCCCGTCGTGATGCCGTCGTCGAGCGGGCGGTCGAACTGCTGGCGTTGCCGGTGGACCACCTCGACATCGCGGGTCGGATCGACCACGTCCGCCGGATCATCCGCCTCCTCGAGCGGGCGCTCGGGGAGGCCGAGCTGGCGGTGCGGGGCGGCGGGGTGCCGCGCCTTGAGCTGGAGTTCACTCGCTTCCTTCGTCTGTTGCTCGACAACGTCCGTTCGGCGGCCGCCCTCCTCGAGAATCAAGCGCAGCTCGAATCGGCCGAGAGCTCCTTCCTACGCGACTTTCTCGGGATTCCGCGCGAGGAGATCGAGCTGTCGGCGATGAACTATCGCCGCCTCTCGATCGAGGTGCTCGCGGGGCTCTGGCAGTTGTTGCGGCTGCTGCACATTCCCTACTCACAACTCCGCCGCGAGAACCGCGGTGAGTTCGACGCGTCGCAAGCCGAGCGTTACGAGTCCGCCTACCGCGCAATGCGCAGCGAGGTGGCGGAGGCGGAACCTCCCCCAGCGCCCCGCCCCTGAGACGCCGGATCGGCGGCTAGGGGCGGCAAGCGGCCGGCCGCACCTCGTAGCTGCCGAGGATCCGTTCGAACAGCGGCAGCGCCGCGTCGAGGCGGCCCTTGGGCGCGGCGAACTGTAGGTGGTGGTTGGTCGTCCCGACCAATAGGTCCACCAGCAGCGTCTCGTGACGGATCCATCCGATCCGGCGGCGCAGCGCGAAGCCATTGCCGAGCTGCACGATCTCCGGCTCCATCTCCGCCACGCCCAACAGGTTGGTCTGCGACCGGATGTCGTCGGCCATTTCTTCGAACCGGTCGTAGCCCACGTCCGCCAGGCGGATCCACAGCTCAAGCTCGTCCGGCCCTCGAAACACGAAAAAGGCCATCTCGCCGGGGCGGTCCGCTGGACGGCTCGAGACGGTCCACGACGCCGGTACCGTCACCGCAAACCGGTCGGCGGGCTCGGCATACCGGACCTCCCGGCCACCGGGAGCCGGCATGGCGGCCAGGGGGGCACCGCCGGCCGGCGGCGGCCCCCCTCGTCGGATCGCCTGCTGGGCTGCCAGCGCCGCCACAAGCGCCACCGCGGCCACGCCCGCGGCGGCCGCCCGCCACCGCGGAGGGCCGCCCGGACCGTCAGGCTTGCGCAAACTGCTGTGCATACAACCGCCGGTACAGGCCGCCCCGCTCCATCAACTCCGCGTGGGTTCCCTCCTCCACCAACCGGCCGTGGTCGAGGACGTAGATCCGGTCCGCATGGATAACGGTGGATAGGCGATGCGCCACCATCAGCACTGTTCGTCCGACGACCAGCTCGTCCAGCGCCGCCTGGACCAGCCGTTCGCTCTCCGTGTCCAGCGAACTGGTCGCCTCGTCGAGGATCAGGATCGGTGGATTGCGCAGGATCGCCCGGGCGATTGCGATACGCTGCCGCTGTCCGCCCGACAACCGCAGGCCGCGCTCCCCGATCACCGTGGCGTAGCCGGCAGGCAGTCTGCGGATGAACTCGTCGGCCTGGGCGCGCCGGGCGGCCTCCTCGATGCGGCCCATCGGCACGTCCGGCATCCCGTACGCGATGTTTGCCGCGACGGTGTCGTTGAAGAGCACCGTCTCCTGCGTCACCAGTCCGATCTGCGAACGAAGCGACTTCAACGTGAGGTCGCGGACATCTCGGCCGTTGATCGCCACGTGGCCGCCGGTGACGTCGAAAAAGCGCGGCAGCAGGCTGACCAGCGTCGTTTTCCCCGATCCGGATGCCCCGATGATCGCCACCCGCTGTCCCGCCTGGATGCGCAACGTCACGCCGCGCAGCACCGGCTCGTGGTCGTAGGCGAACTCGACTTTCTCGAAGGAGATCTCCCGCACCGGCTCGCTCAGGACCACAGCCCCAGGGCGGTCGGCCACCGTCACGGGCGTGTCGAGGATCTCGAAAATGCGATCCAGCGCCGCCGCGCTATGCTGGAGGTTCATATGGAGGTTGCCCAGGCGCTTCGCGGGGTCGTACATCACGAAGAGGGCGGCGGCGAAAGAAAGGAAATCCTGCACCGCCATTTGGGCCCCCCACGCGTAGATCAGCAGCAGCGACACCCATAGCGCCGCGAACGTGACGATGATCGGTTCGACGGCAACCCGTGCGCGCGTGAGCCGCATGATGCGGCGGAAGACCGACGCCCCCCGTTCGCGGAACCGGGCGCGCTCATAGTCCTCCATGTTGAACGCCTTCACGATGCGCACGCCCGTCAGCGTCTCCTCGAGGAGCGACACGAGGTCCGCCAGACGCTCCTGGCCTTCGCGGGCGTGGCGGCGTACGCGCCGCCCGAACGTCGTGATCGGGATCAGGCAGAGCGGGAACACCACGAGGCTCGCGGCCGCCAGCCGCCAGTCGAGCCACACCAGGTAGGCCGCCGCCCCGATCAACACCAGCGGCTGCTGCATCAGGTCGGCCAGGACCGTCGCCACCGCGCGCTCGACGAGCGAGGTGTCGTTCGACGTCCGGGAGATCAGCTCGCCCGTCCGACGGCCGCTGAAGAAATCGAGCGAGAGGTCTTGCAGATGGTCGAAGATCGCCACGCGCAGGTCCATCACCACGCGGTGGCCGACCCATTCGACGAGGTAGCGGCTGAGGAACTGGCCCACGCCGCGCAGGAGGGCCAGCAGCGGAATCACCGCCGCCACCGTCAGCGCGGCGCGGAAGCTGTCCACACGCTCGACAAAGACGCCGCTCAACAGGCGCCGAAGCAGGAGCAGAAGGGTCGTCGTCGAGCCGGCGAACAGCATTCCGCAGATCGTCCCGACGACGAGGCGGCCGGCGTGCGGCCGCACGTAGCCGGCCAGGCGCCGGAGGTTAGGCGGCAGGGCGACGCGCGCCCGTTCCGCGGTCGGGTCGGCGGGATCGTTGACGCTGCCGCTCATGCCCCGTGCGCTTCGAGGTACCGTGTGGCCTCGATCGCCGCCATGCAGCCCGATCCCGCCGCGGTGACGGCCTGGCGGTACACGCGGTCCTGTACGTCGCCACAAGCGAAGACGCCCGGCCGCGAGGTGCGCGTGTATTCGGTTCGGATGTAGCCCTGGTCGTCCAGCTCAAGCTGTCCCTCGAAGATTGCGGTGTTCGGCCGATGCCCGATCGCGCAGAAGTAGCCCGCCACCTCGAGCCGCTCCGTCGCGCCGGTCACGACGTCGCGCAGCGCCACCCCGGTGACCTTCCCGGCCGCAGGATCGTGCACCTCCGTCACCACCCGGTTCCACAGCACGCGGATCTTCGGGTGCTGCAGGGCCCGCTCCGCCATGATCGGCGAGGCGCGGAACCGGTCACGGCGATGAATGATGTAGACCTCGGAGGCGTGCCGGGTGAGGAACAGCGCCTCCTCCATGGCGGTGTCCCCTCCTCCGACCACGCACACCGGCACCCCCCGGAAGAAAGCGCCGTCGCACGTCGCACACGCCGAGACACCATGGCCGATCAGTGCCTGCTCCGAGGGGAGCCCAAGGTAGCGGGCGCTAGCCCCTGTTGCGATGATCAGCGCCCGCGTCTGAAGCTCCTGGCCGCTGTCCAGCCACACCCGCAGCGGCGGGCCCGTCAATTCCACCCGCACCGCGCTGGCCGATACCATGCGGGCCCCGAATCGCTCCGCCTGCTGCCGCTGCAGATGCATCAGTTCGAAGCCGTCGACGCCCTTGGGAAACCCTGGAAAGTTCTCCACCTCGGTCGTCGTCGTCAGCTGCCCGCCAGGCTGGGGCCCCTCGATCAGGAGGGGGCCCAGGTTGGCCCGCCCCGCGTAGATCGCCGCCGTGTATCCGGCCGACCCGGATCCCAGAATGATCACGTTTTCCATGAGCGCCTCCGGTTTCAGGCCTCGCACTATACCAGCCCACGCTCGGACGTGCACGACCGCCGCGCAGTTTTCCCCCGCGACCTGATCGCCTTGACGAACTACGTGGCCATGCCTATCACGTTTGTTTCTTGCGGCGAGCGCGGATGGCGCCGGGCTGGCGCCGGCCACGTGCGCCTAATTACGGAGACTGCTCATGACGACGAGACATTCGGGGTTGGCGAAATGGGTCGGGGAGATGGCCGCCATGTGCCGGCCGGACAACGTGTACTGGTGCGACGGCTCGAAGGAAGAATACCAGCGCATGCTGGACTTGTTGATCCGTTCAGGCGCAGCGACGCCCCTCAACCCGGCCCTTCGCCCCGAGTGTTATCTCTTCCGCTCCGACCCCAGCGACGTGGCCCGGGTCGAGGATCGCACCTTTGTCTGTTCCCGGAACCGCGACGACGCCGGCCCGAACAACAACTGGGCCGATCCTGAGGAGATTCGCGCCGCGATGCGCAAGTCCTACGACGGGTGCATGCGCGGCCGCACGATGTACGTGATCCCCTACAGCATGGGCCCCATCGGCAGCCCGATCTCCAACATCGGCGTGGAGCTGACCGACTCGCCGTACGTGGTCGTCAACATGTACATCATGACCCGCATGGGCAGCCGGGTGCTCGATCAGCTCGGCACCGACGGCGAGTTCGTCCGTGGCCTCCACTCCGTCGGCGCGCCGCTGGCCCCCGGCGAGGCCGACCGGCCGTGGCCGTGCAACCCCGACCTCAGCAAGAAGTACATCACGCACTTCCCGGAAACGCGGGAAATCTGGTCCTACGGCTCCGGCTACGGAGGCAACGCGCTGCTGGGCAAAAAGTGCCACTCGCTGCGCATCGCCTCCGTGCAGGCCCGCGACGAGGGCTGGCTGGCCGAACACATGGTGATCTTGAAGCTCACCAGCCCCTCCGGCCGCGTCTACCACGTCGCCGGGGCCCTGCCCTCCGCCTGCGGCAAGACCAACCTGGCCATGATGCAGCCATCCCTTCCTGGCTGGACACTGCAGACCATCGGCGACGACATCTGCTGGATGAAGTTCGGACCCGACGGCCGCCTCTATGCCGTGAACGCCGAGACTGGCTTCTTCGGCGTCGCGCCGGGCACCAGCATGAAGAGCAACCCCAACGCCATGCTGACCCTGCGGCGCGAATGCATCTTCACCAATTGCGTCCTGACGCCGGACAACGACGTCTGGTGGGAGGACATGACCGATACGCCGCCGCCCCGCGGCATCGACTGGCAGGGGAAGGAATGGACCCCGAACTGCGGCCGAAAGGGCGCCCACCCCAACGCCCGGTTCACCGCGCCGGCCCGGCTGTGTCCCGTCATCGCCCCCGACTGGGAGGACCCCCGGGGGGTGCCGATCGATATCATCCTCTTCGGCGGCCGGCGCACCACGACCGTTCCGCTTGTTACAGAGGCACGCTCCTGGAAGCACGGTGTCTTCCTCGGCTCGATCATGGGCAGCGAGCTGACCGCCGCCGCGTTCGGCGTCGTCGGCACCCTCCGCCGCGACCCGATGGCGATGCTGCCCTTCTGCGGCTACAACATGGGCGACTACTTCGCCCATTGGCTGCGCATGGGCGGCCGTACCTCGCCCGAGAAGCTGCCGCGCATGTACTACGTCAACTGGTTCCGCAAGTCCGACGACGGCCGCTGGCTCTGGCCGGGCTTCGGTGAAAACATCCGCGTCCTGAAGTGGATGGTCGAGCGGCTGGAGGGTCGCGCGGGCGCCGTGGACACCCCGATCGGCTTCGTGCCGACGATGGATGCGCTGGACCTGACCGGCCTGTCCATTCAGCCGCAGGACCTCGATCTGTTGTTGAAGGTCGATCCGGCGGACTGGAACAAGGAGCTGGCCGACATCGAGCGGCACTACGACTCCTTTGGCAACCGCCTCCCGGCGGCTCTGCGCGAGGAACTGGCCGCCCTTGGCCGGCGCCTAGGGGGTTGACCGGCGCGGCTTGCCGACGGCCAACGGGGTGCCGACAATCCAGGCCGGTGGACGCGGGCCTCCATATCGTCGGCACCCCGATCGGCAACCTCGCCGACGTGTCGGCCCGGGCGCTGGACACGCTGCGCGCCGCGACGGCCGTCGTGGCGGAGGACACCCGTGTCACCCGTCGGCTCCTGCAACGCCATGGCATCTCGGCCCCGCTGATCTCGTGTCACAAATTCAGCGAGGCCGCCCGCGCGGACGAGATCGCCCGTCGCGCCGCGCGCGAGCCGATCGCGTTGGTTTCGGACTCCGGCATGCCCGGCCTCTCCGACCCGGGCGCGCGCATTGTGCGCGCCTGCCGGGCGGCCGGCGTCCGCATCGTCGTCGTCCCCGGCCCCTCCGCCGTCACCGCCGCCCTGGCCCTCAGCGGCTTCACCGCCGACCGTTTCACGTTCGGCGGGTTTCTTCCCTCTCACGGTCAGGCCCGCCGCCGGAGCCTCGAGGTCCTGCTCGGTCGTGACGAGACGATCGTTCTGTTCGAGTCGCCGCACCGCATTCGCAAATTGGCGGAGGAACTGGCCGGCCTGGCTCCCACGCGGCCCGTGTGCCTTGCGCGAGAGATGACGAAACTCTTCGAGGAGTCCTTCGTTGCCCTTGGCGCCGATTTGCCGGCGCGGTTGGCGGCCCATCCCCCACGGGGGGAGTACACGGTCGTCATTGCGCCCTCGAGCGGCGAACCTCAGCCCGAGGTCGACCGCGCCGAAGGCGGCCCGGACTGACGCCCGCCCCATCCGACCTCCGCCACTAGCAACCCCAGCGCAATGCCGGCGAGGTTGAGAGACCAATCCTCGACGCCCGGTATGCGAGTGAACGTAAGCCACTGCGACTGCTCCGCGCCGGTGGCGAACAGGACGAGTCCGGCGACGCCCTTCGCCAATGCCCCGCGTTCACCTCGCGCCGCCACCAGGCGCCATCCGAATGAACGCGCCGACGTGGCGGCAACCGCCGCAAACAACGCCACATGCGCGACGGCGTGAAGGTCTAGACCGGCGGCCGCCCGCCGGACAACCGCGGTCATCCGTCGCCCGATGCCCGGCGTTGCAGGCGGAACCGAGGGCACTGTCGCCCGTGCGGCCCCGCTGGATGTGGGCGTCTGTGCCGCGACGACCAAAGCGGCGGGAAAGGGGCCACCGTGCACCCGGCGCTCGATCGGCGCCAGCCAAGATTCGGGCATCACCATGCCCACCGTCGCCATCAGGGCAGTCGCCGTCACCGCGCGCCCGCCCGGACGACTCCACAGCCGCAGCCGCCAGCCCGCCAGCGCCAGCCCGGCCAGCCACGCCAGCCACCACCCTGCCAACACTGCGCCGGCCGATGGATTGAGCCGCAGCGGCCACGCGCGCACCCGAGCGACCTCCATCCAGCCGGCGGAGCCTGCATTTTGCAGGATCAGCCGCAGCACGGAAACGCGTCCGGGAAATACCAGCCGCCGCGTCCGTCGCTTCCATCCGTCCGACCCGAGGCCGCCATCGACCACGTGCGTCCAGTCCCATCGGGTCGCGCCATGAGCGTCCACCGCCGCCGCCAACACGCGCGCCACTTGGTAGTTCAGCGCCCCGCGCCGCACGTTTCCATGACGCCATTCCACTTCTACCAGCCACACCGCGGTCCCCGTTGACGTCTGGATCACGCTCTCCAGGGCCGGCGGATGCGGCGCCGCCGTCAGCCGAACGATCGGTCCTGACTCGATGAGCGCCACTCCAGCGGCGCCCCAGCCCTGCCATCGCGCCGCATCGGAAAGCGGAGGGGCCAGGTTGGGTCCCCATTGGACGAACACCTCGTAGCAAGAGAAAAAAACGGCCTGCGCCAACAGGGCCGCGACGGCCGCCGCCCATCCCCAGCGCCGCCGGTCGGGCGTGGCCGCCGGCATGTCAGAGCCCCGGGGCGGTCGGCGCGCCGCCCACGTCCAGTTCCAGCGGTAACGCCACGGCTCGCCCCTGCGCCATGCTGCGCCAAACCGCCTCCGTGAAATCCATGTAACGGACGCCGTCCTCGAAGGTGGTCAGACGCACCGGGGCCCGGCCGCGGATCGCGTCAATGAAATCGGCCTCCACCCGCCATCCGCGGCGTTCCCGCGCGGAGATGCGGACCGGGGTCATCCGGCCTCGGCCGTCCCCAGCTTGCAACACCTCGCCGTCCACACGGAGCACGCCCTCCGTGCCATACAGCCATATGCCGCGTGCCTCCGGATGCTTCGGCGTCGCCACGGCCGACATCTGAAGATGGAGCAGCGCCCCGCATGCCATGTCGGCCGCCACGTCCACATGGTCCGGGGCGGAGACCTCGATCCAGCCGCCCTCAGCCAGGCGCCGGCGCCGGGCGAACACCGCGCCGTGGGCCGTCACCCGCACCGCCTCGCCCACCCATCGGTGGATTTGCTCGTACACGATCCCGAGCGTGCGGAAATTGAAACCGTTCCGGCGCCGATCGTGACGCCAGATCGCGGGCTCCTCCGGCCGGAACGGCCCGCCCGCATCGCAGTGCTCGATCAACAGCAGCCGGCCGAGCCGCCCTTCGTCCATCCACCGTCGCACCGTTGCATCCACCTCCAGCGTGAACGGCGCCGGCACCAACTGCGCCACCACGTCCGGCCGGGATCTCGCGGCCGCCCACATCGCCCGCGCCTCCGCCGCCGTGGCGGCCATCCGGGCCTCGCAAAGCACGTGCTTGCCACGCTCGAGGGCGGCGATCGCCGCAGGGGCGTGTAGGTCCGGCCATGCACCGATTACCACCGCCTGCGTGTCCGGGTCCTCCACCGCCTCCCGCCAGTGGCGATACACGCGGGGGATCCCGAACTCGGCCGCCACCCGGCGGGAGGACTCGTCCGTCCGGTTCACCACCCCCAGAACCCGCACGCCGGGAATCGCAAGGAGGTTCGGCAAATGCCGCTGCCGTGCGATGGCCCCCGCGCCGATCATCCCGACCGCGATCTCCGCCGGGCCGCGGTTCGCCCTCATCGCAACGCCGCCTCCAGCCGGGCCGCGAGGAGGTCGATCTCCTCCTTCGTGCGTTTTTCCGTGAACGCCAGCAACAGGACGCGGTCCATTCCTTGATAGTAGCGGCTGACCGGAAAGCCCGCCGCGATCCCCTGGTCGATCAGCCGGCCCACCACCTCGGAGGCTTCCCGGGGCAACTCCAACGCGAGCTCGTTGAAAAAGGGCCGATCGAACGCCAGCCGCACGCCAGGAATCGCCGTCAGCCGTCCCGCCGCGTACTCGGCGTTCGCCGCGCAGACCCGGGCCAATTCGACAAACCCCTCCCGCCCGAGCAGGCACAGGTGGATCAGCGCCCGGAGGGCGCACAACGCCTCGTTGGTACAGATGTTGGAGGTTGCCTTCTCGCGGCGGATGTGCTGTTCGCGCGCCTGCAGGGTCAGCACAAATCCCCGACGCCCCGCGGCATCCTCCGTCGCGCCGACAATCCGGCCGGGCATCCGGCGCACCAACTCTCTGCGCACGGCCATGAACCCGAGGTACGGCCCGCCGAACGCCAGCGGCAGGCCGAGACTCTGTCCCTCGCCCGTCGCGATGTCGGCGCCCATTTCGCCCGGTGTCTTCAGCAGCGCCAGCGAGACGGGATACACCGACATCACAAACAGCGCCCCCGCCGCGTGGGCGGCCGCCGCCAAGTCGGAGATCTCGTCTGCGCATCCGAAGAAATTCGGGTTCTGCACGATGACGCAGGCGACGCGGCTGTCCAGCATCGCGCCGATCGCGGCGCGGTCGGCCACGCCGCCAGCCATCGGGACTTCCCGGTAGTCGATGTCCAGGTTGCGCGTGTACGACCGCAGCATGGTCCGGTAGATAGGGTTGACACCCTCGTCGATGAGAATTCGCGGCCGTCCGGTTTCCCGCAGCGCCATCGAAAGGGCTTCGAACAGCGCGGTGCCGCCGTCGTAGAGCGAGGCGTTGGCCGCGTCCATTCCCGTCAGGCGAGCGATGGCGGTCTGATATTCGTACATCGCCTGCAGGGTGCCTTGCGAGGCCTCGGGTTGGTACGGCGTGTAGGCGGTGAAGAACTCCCCGCGGGAGGCCAGGGCGCCGACCGCCGCGGGGATGTAGTGGTCGTAAAAGCCGCCGCCGCAGAAATTGATGAGGCCCGTCGAGTTACGCGCCGCCAGCGCGCGCAGCTCCCGCAGCATCTCCATTTCCGACAGGCCCGGCGGCAGGTGAAAGTCGTCCTCTTGCAGCTCCGCCGGAATGGCTGAGAAGAGGTCGTCGAACGACGAGGCGCTGACGGCCGCGAGCATCGCCCGCAGGTCGTCAGCCGACGCCGAAACAAATTCCGTGTGCGCCATGGCCTGAACCTTCCGCGCCGCCGGCCGGGCGGAGCGTTCGTGCATTGTGCGCGCCGGGCCGAAGGGATGCAATGCCGCCGGCGGGGACAAGCGCGCGCGTCACCTCGGGCGAAGTGCGAAAAAGCTCCCGATCCGCTCGGCTCCTTCCGGGCCCGCCTCAGATCGTCGATCAGGCCCTCGAGCCGTGCTTTGGCCTCGTGCGTCCACAGCGACACCGAACGACCGCCCCCAGAGCCGGAGAAAGATTGGGCGGCCGTTTACATCGGTAGGAACTGACCGGCGGCGCGCCTCCTTTCTCTCTCCAGGCATCGCGCGAGAGGAAAAAAGAAGGGGTGGAAAAGGCCGGGGAGGATGAGCGTGTTTCAATAGAAGGCCCCATCAGCGGGGCAAATCTCTCCTGCTCCTCAAGGACCGACCTCGTCTGAGCCGCCCCTGCGCGATCGGCCCAGGTTGACCGAGGTCCGGCAGACAGGGTCACAGTTTATAAAATGCGGCCCGTTGAGACGGCGGTCGCACCGCCCGATGGAGGCACTCCAGTTCGCGTTGGAACCGGCGGCGGCCGCGGAACCAGGTCTACTTTGCGGCACGCCCGTGCTGTGGCGTTCGAGCATGCCCGAGCCGCCCGTCCGCGCCAGATTGGCGCGTCTCACCCGCTCATGCAAAACGGCTGGAGAACAGGCGCCGGATATCCTCGGCCACCAGCGTCACGGCGGGAAGAACGAGCAGTGAGACCACGGTCGAGAACAGAATGCCGAACCCCAGCGACAGGGCCATCGGGATCATGAAACGGGCCTGGACCGAGCGCTCGAGGATCATCGGCATCAGGCCAAAAAAGGTCGTGAGGGAAGTCAACATCACGGGCCGGAACCGGCGGACCGAGGCCAGTACCATCGCCTCCGCAAGCGTGGCGCCTTCGGCGCGGTACTGGTTGGCGGCGTCGGTGAGCAGGATGCTGTCGTTGATCACCACGCCGGCCAGCGCGAGCATCCCCATGACACTGACGAAGCTCAATTGATAGCCCATCACGAGGTGTCCGACGACGGCGCCGAGGAGGCCGAACGGGATCGCCAGCATGATCAGCAAGGCCTGGAGGTAGCTGCGGAACGGCACGGCCAGCATTGCAAAGAGCCCCAGCAACACGAGAACAAAGCCGGGGAGGATGCCGGCAAAGGCCTCGCGCTGCTCCCGCTGTTCGCCCTCGAACGTGTAGATGAGCGTCGGGAACTCGTGTTGCAGATCGGCCAACACCCCCTCGATGAGGGCGCGCAGCACCTTGCGGGCGTCGGTGATGTCGGTGAGCAGATCGGCGGTGACGTTCATCACTCGGCGGCCGTCGATGCGCCGGATCGCCTCATAGGCCCGGGTGCGGTGGATCGTGGCGGCCTCGGCGAGGGGCATGTCGCCACCGGCGGGGGTGCGGAGGACGAATTGTTCGATCGTGTGTTCGCGCCGTCGCTCGTCGAGAGGCAGTCGCACGTAGATCCGCAGTTCGTCACGGCCGCGCTGCTGACGGCGGGCCTCGGCGCCAAAGAAGGCATGCCGCACTTGGCGCGCCAGTTCGGCAGCGGTCAGGCCGGCCGCGCGTCCCGCGTCGGTCAGCCGCAAATCGAGCTGGGGTTTGCCGCGCTGGATGCCGTCGTCGACCTCGACCACGCCGGCGATGCGCCGGAGCACGTCGGCTACGCGGAGGCAGGCTGCCTCAATGACCGCAGGGTCTTCGTGGCTGATCGCGACGTCGATCGGACGGTTCTGTGCGGGGCCCAGCGTAAAGCGAAAGGAGAGCGACTCCGCGCCAGGCACCTCGTCGACGCGGCGGCGCCAACCTTCGGTGAACTCGGCCGCACTAAACCGCCGCTGGTCGCCGGGCACCAGCGCAACAGTGACGGTGGCCTGATGGCCGGCGCCACCACGGTCGGCGGACGGCCGTCCGCCGCGCATCTCGCCACCACTGCCGCCAATCGCCGTGAGGATGCCCCGCAATACACGGTCCCCGCCCCGCGCGGCGACCTCCTCCTCCGCGGCGCGCCGGATCCGGTCCGCCACCTGCCGGGTCTGTTCGACGGGCGCGCCGTACGGCAGGACCACGGAGGCGCTGACGATGTCTCCCTCCACCTTCGGAAAAAAGATAAAGGGCATCCGGCCGCCGCGCAGCCACCCGTAGCCCAGTAACAACAGGCCGATCGCTATGGACAACACTAGGTATCGCCACCGAAGGACGGCCTCGACCCATCGCCGGAATCGCCCCCCGACGAATCGCTCCAGACCGCGGCCGATTCGTTCCTGCGGCCACTCCAGCCAGCGCCAGGCTCGTCCGCCACCACCCGGCTGGGAATGCGCCAGGTGCGCGGGTAGGATGAACAGCGATTCGATCAGCGACACCGCGAACACGAGCGTCACGATCGCCGGGATGTTGCGCCATAACTGGCCCATGTAACCGGGCACGAACAGCAGAGGGATGAAGGCGATGATGTTCGTCAGCACGGAAAACACCACGGGCCCTGAGACCCGCCGCGTGCCTGCCACGGCGGCCTCCAGCGACGGCCGCCCCCGTTGCCGCTCGTAATACACCGACTCACCGACCACCGTCGCGTCGTCGACCACGATGCCGAGCGTGATCAGAAACGCGAACAGCGTGATCATGTTGATCGAGACTCCCGTCCACGGCAGAAGCAGCAGACACCCCAAAAAGGAGGTTGGAATGCCCAGCATCACCCAGAACGCGAGACGAACCTCGAGGAACAGGCCCAGCGTCAGCATCACCAGGACCAGACCCTGAACGCCGTTTTTTAACAGTAGCCGCGTGCGGTCGCGGTACAGCTCCGACCGGTCACCCCAGGTCGCCACCCGGACCGTCGGCGGCAGACGCGGACGCAGCCGCTCGACATAGGCGGCCACGGCCGCCGCCACGTCGTTGGGGCTCTCGGAGCCGACGCTGTACACAATCAGACGGGCGGCCGGCCGGCCGTTGAATTCAAGGGCCTCATCGGTCTCGGCGAATCCGTCGCGCACCTCGGCGATGTCGCCCAGCCGCAGACGGGTGCCGTCGGCAAAGCTGACCACCGGCACCTCCAGCAGCTCGCGTCCATAGGTGCGCCGCTCATTGGTGCGAAGCAGGATTTCGCCCGCCGATGTCTTCACGCCGCCGCCGCCGGCCTCCACCGTCGCGCGGTTGATTTCGTCGGCAATCCGCCCGAGGGTCAAATTGTGCGCCCGCAGCCGCGCCTCGGGCACCTCCACGCTGATCTCCACTGGACGCACGCCGACCAGGCTGACCTGCGTGATGCCGGGCTCGGCCTCCAGCTCGTCCTGAGTCCGCTGAGCCAGGCTCCGCAACGTCACTTCATCCACATCGCCGTACAGGATGAGGGAGATCACCTCCCGACGGCTGACGAGCAGGCTGACGACCGGCCGCTCCGCGCCCTCAGGAAACGTGACGATGCGATCCACCGCGCTCTTGATGTCCTGCAACGCCCGGTCCGGATTCGCGCCCAGCAGGATCTCGGCGCTGACGATGCCGGCGCCCTCGACCGCCTGCGAGGTTACCCGACGAATGCCATCGAGCCCCCGAATCGCCTGTTCGACGGCCAGCAGAATCCCCTGCTCGACCTCCGAGGGGCTCGCGCCGGGATAGACCACCGACACCTGAACCGTGTCCAGTTCGACGACCGGAAAGACCTCCTTGCGGATGCGTGGGAACATCAGCACCCCGCCCGCGAGAAACGCCCACATCAAGAGATTGGCGGCGACCGGATTGCGCGCCATCCACCCGATGGCCCCCCCGGCCGAGGCCGCGTGATCGACTTCCCTGCTCGAATCCTTGTCCATCGAAGCACAGCGCCGTTGGTGCGCGACGGCGCGAACGGTGCGATGCTATCACGACCGGCTCACCGGCCAAATGCGAACCCGCTCGGTCGCCGATGGCGATCGCCTTGATTGAGCGTCTAGCTCGATGAACGTACACTGCGCGGATGCGATCTCGACGACATCGACGAGGCGTCAAGGCCCCCGATACGCCGATCGTATCGCTGCTCAGCCTCGGTTGCGCCAAGAACACGGTGGACTCCGAGCGGCTGCTGGGCCTTCTCGTCCGCAACGGCTTTCTGATCGCGGAGCGCCCGGAGGATTCGGACATCTGTCTGGTGAACACGTGCGGGTTCATTGGGCCGGCACGCGAGGAGACTGCCGCAACCCTGCGGAAGCTGGCGGCTGCCCGCCGGCGCGGCCGACCGCGGCGGCTGGTGGCGCTCGGGTGCCTGGTCGAGCGTGCGGCCGCCCTTCCGGAGTGGCAGGAGTTCTTAGCCGCCGCGGACGCACAGGCGGGCTTTGCGATCTATCCGCGCATCGCGGAGTTCTGCCGCCGGCAGCTCGGGCTGCCGGCGGGGACCAAGGACAGCCGCGACCTCGCCGATTTTCACCGTCAGCCGCGGCTGCTCACCGGCCGAACGCACTCGACCTGGCTCAAGATCTCCGAGGGCTGCTCCCATCGGTGTGCCTTTTGCTCGATCCCCCTTATCCGTGGCCCCCAGGTCAGCCGGCCGCCAGCCGAGATCCTCGACGAGGCGGCCGACCTGATCCGGTCCGGTGTCCGCGAGATCTGCCTGGTGGCCCAGGATACGACGGCCTACGGCGAAGACCTCGGCCCCGCCCCGCGCATCGAGGACCTCGTGCGCGCCCTGTCCCGCCTCGAGGGGCCGGTCTGGTTTCGGCTGATGTATGCGCATCCACGTCACCTGCGGCCGTCGCTATTGGATGCAATGGAGGCGGACCCGCGTTGGTGCCGCTACCTCGACCTGCCGCTGCAGCACATCGCGGACGCCATGCTACGGCGGATGGGGCGCGGAATGGGTCGGGACGCGACCGTGCGGCTGCTGGGGGAGGTGCGACGCCGCTGGCCCGATGCCAGTTTGCGTACGTCGTTCATCGTGGGTCATCCGGGCGAGGGCATGGACGAATTTGAGGAGCTGACGGAATTTGTCCGCCACGCCGAGTTCGATCACGTCGGCGTGTTTGTCTATTCGCCCGAAGCCGGGACAAGGGCGGCCGCCGAGCAGGACCGGGTCCCGCCGGACGTCGCGGCGGAACGGTGCGCGCGGCTGCTCGACGTCCAGCGGGAAATCTCTCGCCTACGGCTGGCTCGCCGCATCCACGACCGGATCGAGGTCATCGTGGACGGACCGACCGGGGCCGGCGCCCCGGCGGGCGCACGGCTGGTCGGCCGGCACCGGGGGCAGGCGCCGGAGGTGGACGGCGTGGTTTACCTCCTTCGCTCGCCTCCGCTGAGCGTGGGGAGCATCGTTTCGGCGACGGTGGCGGACGCAACCGACTACGATCTGATCGCCCACGTCGGCGGTGCAGCACATGAAGTGGCCACCGCCGATGGTGGGGTGAGTAGTGAAGTCTGAAAAATGACGAACTTGGGGTCTGCCATGCGGTACGGGCCGGCACCGGTGGCGGCGGCCCTAACGGTTGTGTGGATGGCGGCGTGCACTGCCCCTCCGCCGGAGCCTGCGGGCCCTTTGCCCGAACCGGCGGCGTCCTACGGGATGGCGGCGTTCCGCCCCGAGGCGCCCCAAGTGCCGGACACCTTGTCCGGATCGACCGGCCTGGCCTTTCGGGCTGCGGCGTCCAACGAGGAGCCACGCACGGTTCAGGGGCGACGCGGAACGGCCGTAGCGATCGACCGTGGCTCGCTGTCCGGGCCTGCGCCGGCCGCGTTCTCCAATGGTTTCACGGCCGCACTCCTCGTGAAGATCCACGGGCAGGGCGGCATCCTTGGGAACAATGGCGCGTCGAACGGAACCATTATCGCGGTCGGCAGCGGCTACAGCGACGGGTGGCGACTGATCGCGGACACCGCGCGCTCAACCCTGTCGTTCGCGATCGGCCGGCCGACGCCGCCGTACTCGGCGACGGCCTCTGCCGGCCCACTCAACCTTTCCGGATGGCGGCACATCGCCGTAACGTGGGATCGCCGCCGGATGCGTCTGTGGCTCGACGGCCGCCCGGTGGCCGAACGCGCCATGGCGGAATCATATACGACACCGGCTGCAAACCTTCTCCGCATCGGCTACGCCGGCGCCGGCGTCGGATCGCTCCGGCTGGATGTGGAGGAGGCAACGATCTGGGACCGGGCGTTGTCCCGCTCCGAGATCGCGCGCCTCGCGGCGGGAGAAATGGCGGCGCCGCGTTTGTGGGCCGAACGGGTCGACGAGGCCGACGAATGTCTTCTCGCCGGGGACGCTGACGGTGCCGTACAGGCGGCACGCGATGCGCTGCGCATTGTGGAACGCACGCACCGGAGGTTGGCGGTGGCGACGGGTTGCTTGCTGATCGAAGCGGCCCGCAGGGCAGGCGACGGACGCACCGAAGTGATGGTCATGGCGGACCTTGCGGAGGCGCCCGATGCGGAGGAGGCGGATCGAGCCGCTGCGGCCGCCACGCTGGCCGAGGCACTGCGCGCCGGACGGGCGGCGGACCTCGCGCCGTCGGAACTCGAGCGCTGTGTCCGGCTCGCCCGCCTTGCGGCCGCGGAACGCGAAGAGGGGAAACTATTGATCGTCTGGGCGCTGATGGATTCCGGCCACGTCAAGGAGGCGCGACGGCGTGTGGAGCCGTTGTGCGAATCCGCCGATCCCGTTCTGAAGAGCATGGCCCGCCTGACCCTTGCGCGCCTGGCCTTTGAGGCGGGGGAGTCGGAGGCGGGCCTGGCACGGTTGCGCGAGGTCGAAGCCCAGCCCGACGCTCCGCTCGCCCACCGGGACGAGGCCGCGCGGCTGCTCGCGTCCGGCGGGCCGCGTCCGCCTTCAGACCGTCTATCGCCCGCGCCTGTGTTTCCCGAACCGGGCGTGGAGTTCCACGTTTCTCCCGACGGCGATGATGCCAATCCGGGCAGCCGGGAACGTCCGTTCGCAACCCCGGCCAGGGCGCGGGACGCGCTGCGCGAATGGCGGGCGAAGCACCCCTGGCCCGCCGGCGGTGCCGCGATCACGCTGGCGCCGGGCCGCTACGCCATTCGCTCGACGCTCACGTTGGGTCCACAGGACTCCGGCCGTCCCGGCGCGCCCGTCGTGTGGCGCGCACGAGACCCAGCCCGGCCGCCGATGTTTGATGGAGGCGTCCGGCTGACGCCGCGGCCGGTCTCCGCCGCAGACCGCGACCGCCTGGCGCCCGAGTCACGTAAGGCCGCCGTCGAACTGGACCTGGCCGCGGCGGGGCTGACCAACCTCCCTCCGATGGCCCCGGGGGGGGTTGGATCCGGCCGCGGTTTCCGCACGCATCCTACGGTGGAGCTGTTCCTCGACGGGACCGCGCTCCCGCTGTCCCGCTGGCCCAACCATGGCTTCGCCGCCGTGGCGGCTATTCACGGAACCCAACGCACCAACCAACACGGTCGGACGATCTGCGTCGACGGGATCATTGCGTACGACAGCGATCGCCCCTCCCGCTGGATCGAAGAGCCGGCGCTATTGCTACACGGTTATTGGCATCATCGCTGGGCCGAATCGTACGAGGTGGTTTCGTCCATCGATGCCGCCCGCCGCCGGATCGAGTTCGCTCGTCCCTGGCACACCTACGGGTACGCCTCGGGCGGCCTCTGGCGTGCCGTGAACGCGATCTCGGAGATCGACGAGCCGGGTGAGTGGGCCTTTGATCCCGTTCGGCGTCGCATCATCGTTCGCCCGCCGGCCGAGGTCCCTGCCGGAGCCGAATGGGTCGTCCCAGGCTGGTTCGATCCGTTCCTGAAGGCCGATAACGTCACTCACCTCGCAATGGTCGGCCTGGTGTGGCAATACGGAGGGGCAGATGCCCTCCTGCTTCAAGCCGCAACCAATTGCGTGCTGGTCGGTTGCACGATTCGCCATTTCGCGGGCGATGCGCTTCGAGTGGACGGTGGATGTTCTAACCTCGTGCGCTCGTGCGACATCCACAGCCTCGGCCGGGGTGGCGTGTACGTCTCGGGCGGCGACCGGCGGACGCTTCAGCCGGGCGGACACTGCGTCGAAAACTGTCACATTCACCATCTGTCCCGACTGAACCCCACCTACACGCCGGCCGTCGCAGCGTCCGGGGTCGGCCATCGCATCGCGCACAACTTGGTTCACGACGTCCCCAGCAGCGCATTTCGGCTCGCCGGCAACGATCATCTCGTGGAAATGAACGAGGTGTTCGAAGTCGTCACCGAATCCGACGATCAGGGCGGCACCGACATGTGGGGCGACCCTTTCTTTCGTGGAAATCGCTTTCTTCACAACTACTGGCATCACATCGGCGATCGCCCCGGGGCCAACATGACGGCACATGTGGGGCGCGCCGCAATCCGGCTCGACGACGCGATCAGCGGCACCGTCATCCGGGGCAACGTGTTCCTTCGCTGCGGCTCGGGCCAGAGCTGGCGCGGCGCCGTCCAAATCCATGGGGGCAAGGACAACGAGGTGGACGGCAACGTCGTCGCCCTGGGACCGGCCGCGGTCAGCTTTACGCCCTGGCCCGAGCCGAAATGGCAGGAGCACATAGCAGAAAAGAACTGGCGGAGGGACATCGATCTGGATCTTTACGCTCGCCGCTATCCCGTGATGGGCGACCTCGCCGCCCATCCCAACCGGAACCTGCTGTCGCGCAACTGGGTCTGGCGTTGCGAGAGGCTGACGATCAACAACGCCAGCTGGTCGCGAATCGCACCCCAAACGGCGACGGCCCGGCACGACACGCCCTTTGTCGCGCCGGAGCGGGGCGATTTTCGCCTGCGCAAGGGCGCGCGCCCGCCGGCTTGCCTCGGTCCGGAGCCGATTCCTTTTGAGTTCATTGGGTTGCGTCCGGACCCGTATCGGGCGGTCCTGCCCGACGAGGCGGTGCGAGCCGCGCGGGCCAGGGTGCCGTGAAGGCTGTCCAGGCCAGCGCGCGCCGCCGGCGATAGAGGATCCAGCGGCCGTCTCCGCTGACACGGTCACGGAGGGCCTCCCACCCAGGACCGAGCGCAGCGGCGTCAGGTGGCGGCACGCGTACGGACTGCTCCCAGACGAGAAGGGCGTCGTCCGTCAGGGCATCCGCCCCGGCGAGGGCCGCCGCGAGGGTTGGCAGCGCCAGCGGGTCGCGGCTCCACTCGTAGGGGGGATCGGCAAACACGAGGGAGAAGGGGCCCTCCGACGCATACCGGCGCGGATGGGTGGCGTCGGCCTGGATCACCACTGCGCCGCTCGGCATGCGGCCGCCGCCCAGTTCCGCGAGGTTACGTCGAAGGATCCGGCACGCCTCGCCATTGTCGTCCACCCAGCAGACGAACGCCGCTCCGCGGCTGAACGCCTCCAGTCCGTAGGCGCCGGTGCCGGCGAACAGATCCAGCACGTGCGCGCCGACCACGGCGTCGCCGAGGGAGGAGAACACCGCCGTGCGCAGCCGTTCCTGTGTCGGCCGAAGTCCGGTTTTCGGCACGGCGATTCGCCGTCCGCCCCACCGGCCGCCGGAGATGCGGATCAGGCCCATGACCAGCGCACCTGGCCCCCGCCGGCCGACTTGGCCCGCCGTAACGCACGATGGGCTGCCTCGACCAGTGTCGTCCAGCCGCGCGGGGCTGCCCCAGGGCGAACCGTTGCCACACCGGCGGACACCCGAACCGGCGTCCGCCGGGCACCGGCGGCTGCCACCGCCGCCGCCGCGACCAGTCGCGCCTCGCTGACGGAGCCGGTCCAGGGCACAAGGAATTCGTCGCCGCCGAGCCGCACGAGCGGCCGGCTCGGCCCCAGCGCGGTTCGGATCGCCCTCGCAACCGAGATTAGGCAACGGTCGCCGGCCGCGTACCCACGGCGGTCATTGACCCGGCGCAAACCGTCCAAGTCCAGTAGGATTACCACCACGTCCTTGCGCGGCCGGCCGCGCGCGGCCAGCCAGCGCCGGTTGAAGGCGCCGGTCAGCGGGTCGCGCATGGCGGCCCGCCGCCACCGAAGGGTGGCCGCCTCCTCGGGTCGCCGGGCGCGCGGTATAGGCATATAGTTCCTGACACTAACGGCGGCGCGAGACCGTGACAATCCGTTCCACGTCGAGCATGTTGGTTCAAGGCCGCACTATGAGCCGCGCGTGCGAGGGCCCGGCAAGAGGCTCCGGAGGGGAGGTTCCATTGAGGGCGCACGGCAATGAGCCCGTTGGACGGTGGTATGCCCGCCGCATCCGCAGTGGGCTATTGCTTCTGGCGGCGGCTCTGTGGGCGATGTCGGGCGGCGCGGAAGAACGGCGGGACGGTGAGCCGACGATCCGCCGACGCCCGTCGCGGGGACCGGCCGCGGCCGCCGGGAAGCCGTCGGCAGACCCGGTGCGGCCCTCGACAACCGCCGCCGCGCCCAGCGCTGCGTCGGGACCAGCGGCCACGGCCGTGCCGACGCCGCTCGTGCCGGCTGCGGCGGCTCCCGGTTTTTCTTCCTCCCCTGCGACGCCTCCTGCCATCGCCGATGCGGCTCCTACGCCCCCTGCGGCCACCGCCGCACCGTCGGCCGTCGTGACCGCAAACGTGCCGGCCGCCGCGGCGGGCGGCTTGCCGGGCTCGCTGTTCGTCCAGCTCTTCGGCGACTCCCCTCCGGCGACCGCCGCCGCGACGTCCGCACCGCCGCTGATCCGGCGCGCGCCGCGGATGACGCGCCTCGAGCCGGAGACACCGATCGTGCCGGTTCCATCGGGCGTCTCCCAGCGACTCGAGGAGGCGATTCTTCTCGCGCGGGAGAAGAAACACGACGCCGCGATCCCGATCCTCGCGGACATTCTCCAACAGGACCCCACCCAGATGGCGGCCTGGGAGCAACTGGGCTGGAGCTACTGGGCGATGGGCCGCCGGGCCGACGCGATCGCGCTGTGGAACCAGTTGCTGGCCCTCGATCCGCGCAACGCACGGGCCTATGCCTGGCTGGCCCGCGCCGCCACGGCGGAAAACGACCTCGCCAAGGCGGTCGAGTACAACCGGAAGAGCCTTGAGTTGGCCCCAAACGACTTCGCCGTGAAGTACGACCTGGCGCGCACGTTGCTGTGGAAGGGCGATATCGACGAGGCCCTGCCAATGCTGGAGAAGCTCCTCGCGGAGGATCCGAACCGGCTGGACGTGGCCGCCGAACTCGCGCGCGCGCTGACCTTCGCCTGGCAGTTCGACAGCGCCCTGCCCCTCTGGCAACGGGTGCGGCAGTCGGCGCCGGACGACGTGACCTTCATGGCGATGGAGGCCCTTTGCCGGCTGCACACCAACGACGCCGAGGGGGCAAGGGAACTGGCCACGCGGGTGCTGGACGCGGTCCCGGACGACGTGACGGCGCTCGACGTGATGGCGTCGTTGGCCGAGTTCGGAGGCTCGCCGGTGGATGCGCTGCCCCACCTCCGCAAGCTTAAGAACGTCGCCCCGACGGCCCAGGAGCGGGAGCGCTACCGGGTGCGGCTGCTGCGGCTGCTCGTCCGGCTTCACCGGGCGGAGCCGCGCGTGTACGGCTTGAAAGAGGCGATCGACCTCTGCCGGGAGCGCCGCGACGAGCTTCCGTTCTCCACGGACGCCCGTCTGATGCTCGGCGAGTTGTTGTTGATGGATGGCCAGCTGGCCGAGGCCGAGCGGCAGTTCATCGGGGTGTTGCGCGACCGCAACCCGCACAACATCCGCGCACGGCGCGGCCTGCTGGAGGTCTACCTGGCGGCGAAAGAATACGATCGGGCGCGCGAACAGCTAGCGGCGATCAGCCGGTTCAACCCGCAGGATCCCTACCTCTTCTACCACCTGGCCCGGCTGGAAGCCACGCGCGGAGACTTCTACAAGGCCCACCAGGCCCTCGACCGCCTCGAGGCGGCCGGCGAGCAGGGGGCCGTGGCGGTCCTGCTCTACCACGGCATTCTGCAGAGCCGATATTTCCCCGACGCAATTTCGGTGGACCGGTTTCGCGAGCACATGATCGCACTTCAGAAGGCCCGCGTCCGGTTCGTTCGGCACAGCGAGTTGGCCGCCTCGCTCGGGCGCTCCACGGCGGCCACCAACGCCGCCGGCGTGCGGCCGGTCCTGATGGGCCCCGGTTTCGCCCGGCCGGCCGGTGGCCAACGGCCGTTGACCGTCTCGATCAGCTTCGACGACGCGCGCCGTGACTCCATGTTCCACGGCACCCGTGTGGCGAAGGAGCTGGGCCTGGTCTTCTCGATGCACGTCCCTTGCGGGTACATCCAGCGCAGCCATCCGTTCATTTGCTCATGGGAACAGCTACGTACCTACGCGGCGGAAGGTTGCTGGGAATACGGCGGCCATATGCTCGACGGCGCGATCCTCGCCGCGGTGGACTCCACCGGCCGGGAGTGGCATGCGCTGCCGAACCGGATCTGGCGGGCCGACCTCCAGCGCATGGAGACCGTTGCGGAGTACGAGGAGCGGCTCGCCCGCGAGTTCAGCGAGAGCCGCCGGATCCTCCGGGAACAGCTCGGCGGGCCCGTCAACTTCGTTGCCTATCCCTTCGGCGACATCGGCCAGGAGGACGAGACCAACGTGGACGACCCCGTTGCCCGCATCCTCGTCCACGCGCGCCGTCACTTCGAGATCGGCTTCATCCAGAGCGTGTTTGGCTACGCCATTGCCGGCGACGACCCCCTGCTCTACCAGCGCCACGAGATGGACCGTTCGATGAGCGGCGACGACGTCGTCGACTATTTGTACGACCACCATCCGGTCTTCCTCGCCCGCCGCCTGCGCGCCGAATACCGCGCCCTCGAGGGCAAGCTCTACGCCGCCCGCGAGACCGTGCGGCAACTGGAGGCGGACGGCTACCCCGAACGCCCGCTTGCCCGCCTGAGCAAGTACGTCGAGGACCGTCTCGCCCGCACGTTCGCCGCGCCGGCCGAAGGGCCGGGGACGATCCGAAAGGCTCCGTGGGCCGTCGAGCTGCGCAAGCCCTACGCTGGCGCGGACGGCGAATTCTCCCGCGACAACCAGGACCGCGAAAGCGGCCGCGTCTTCGGACTGGCCGGCCTCAACCTCACCCCGAACCTCGTCCTCGAGGGCCGCGCCGGCATTGGCTACCTACGGCAGGACGTCGTCGAGGCCGTGACCAACGCGGTCCGGCAGGGACGCCGGACCATCCTGCAACCCGGCACCCGGACCTACGGCGTTGACATCGACGAGCGGGACGTCGGCGGACGTGCCATGTTCACGTTCCCGAACGGCATCTACCTTGCCGGCGACCTCCTTCAGCGCTCCTTCAGCGGGGATGTGGATCGCGACCGGAGGATGTGGGCGCTCGAAGGCCAGGCCCGCCCCGTCCCGCCGCTCGACGTGCTGCTGCGGGTCGAACACGACATGGCGCCGTCGGCCCTCGCCGTCGCCGAGGACATCTCCTACACGATGCTGATGGGATGGGCGCACCTGCGCATCACCGACCCGTGGACCGCGCTCCTCTCCCTGACGCGGTACGACTTCAGCGACGACAACGTCCGCGACCACTTCGCGCTGGGCACCTCGCTGCTGCTCCACGAGCGCACCGGGTTTCGGCTGGGCGTTCGGGCGTCGTACGACACGTCGGACTTCGATAGCCGCGCCTATTGGACCCCTCTCCATCTCCAGCGCTACGCGCTCGAGGCGGCGTTCCAGGGGACTTACCTGCGAACCTACTACAACGCCCGCCTGCGGCTCGGCATCGGCAAGGAGGATGCATGGCCGGAGGAAGAAGAACGCTATCGCCAAACGGTCGCTCGGGCGGCGCGGCTGCGCTTCGACCCCGGCCCTCCGCCCGAGGACGGCTGGGAGCCAGTGATCGGCCTCATGCTCGCGGTACGGCACCGCATCGGCGAGCATTGGATCTTCAACGGCGAACTCTCCTACAACCGCAACCCGAACTACAACGAGCTATCCTTGCTCGGCGGCCTGCGGTACCGCTTCTGACGGCTGCCGATGTTGTTCCCGACGATCCTCTTCGCTGTTTTTTTCGGGCTGGTCTATGCGTTACAGTGGGCCATGGCGAGCCGTCCGGAGCTCCGCAAACGGTTCCTCCTGGTCGCCAGCTACGTCTTCTACGGTGCTTGGGACTGGCAGTTTCTGGGCCTGCTGGCCGCCTCCTCGCTGGTCAACCACGCCGCTGCCCTGGCCCTGGCTCGACGAGAGCCGGATCGCCGCCCGGCGCTGCTGGCCCTTGCCGTCGCCTTTAACCTCGGCCTGCTCGGTTTTTTCAAGTACTACGGCTTCCTCTACGTCAACGCGGCGGGGCTGTGCGGCCGCCTGGGTGCACCCTGTCCCCTCCCGCCGCTGGACATCGTACTGCCGGTCGGGATCTCGTTTTTCACCTTCCAAGCGCTGAGCTACGTGCTCGACGTCGCTCGGGGGCAGTTGGCCCCGGCTGAGTCGTGGCTCGATTTTGCGCTGTACCTGGCCTTTTTCCCGCAGCTGGTCGCCGGCCCGATCGTCCGCGCCGCCGAGCTCTTTCCGCAGATCGCCCGTCCGCCGCGGCCCGAACGGCTGCCGACCGGCCGCGCCACCGTCCTGATCTTGGCCGGCCTGTTCAAGAAGGTCGTCGTCGCCAACTGGCTCGCCTCGGAGCTGGTGGACCCCGTCTACGACAACCCCGAGCTCTTTGGCCGCTGGGACGCGTTGCTGGCCGTGTACGGTTACGCAGTCCAGCTCTACTGCGATTTCTCCGCTTACTCCGACATCGCGATCGGTGTCGGCCTGCTGCTCGGGTTTCGTCTGCCGAACAACTTCGACGCGCCGTACCTCGCCTCCACCGTCCAGGAATTCTGGCGGCGCTGGCACATCTCGCTATCCACTTGGCTGCGCGACTACGTCTACGTTCCGCTCGGCGGCTCGCGCGGGCCGGGATGGCGGACGTCGGCCAACCTCGTCTTGACCTTTCTGCTGGGCGGCCTCTGGCACGGCGCGGGCTGGAACTTCGTTTTCTGGGGTCTGCTGCACGGCGTGTACTTGGCCATCGAGCGCGCCGTGTGGGCCCGCCGCGGCGGGGCCGCGAAGGCCGCCGCGACGCGCTCGCCGGCCGTGCGCCTGGCGCTGGCGTTGTTGACGTTCCACCTCGTCGGGCTGACCTACGTTTTTTTCCGCGCGCCCTCGTTCGGGGACGCCGGCCTCCTCCTGCGGGCGCTGCTGACCCCGGCGTCGTCGACCCGGTTCACGCCAGCGCTGGCGGCGGTCCTCGCGGCGGGCTTTGCGTTGCAGTGGCTCGACGGCGGCCGCTCGCTCCGCCTAGCCGCGGGATGGCAGCGGCAACCCGTCTGGCTGCAGGGCGCGGCTGCGGCAGCCGCCGTGGCCGCGATCTTCGCGCTCGGCCCCCGGGGCGTGGCGCCGTTTATTTACTTCCAGTTCTGATGCGCGCCTCCCCTCCATTCGCCATCACCCCGGAACCCGGCCTGGACCGGCGTCGAACGCATCTTCTGATCGCCGTGTTCTACGCCACCGCCGCCCTGCTCGGCGGCCCGCGCCTCGAACGCGCTGCCAGCCACCTCGAATACGGGCACCCGCTGCGGCCGACCGCCCTCGCCGCCGCCCGTCCCCTCGCCGAAGTGGCCCGCGCGGTAGGCCTCGACCGCCCCCTCGCCGCGCTCGAGGCGTGGGTCGATCGCATCCGCTCCGCCGGCAGCGGCCCCGCCGCCCCGCCCTCCGCCCCGCTTGCCCCGCCCGACCCGGCGCCGTAGCATCCCCCCCGTCCTCCACAGGACACTCCGAACCGACGACGATGGAACCGCCCGTCCTTCCGCCGTGGGAACAGTTCAGGGCCGCGCGGCCCGCCGAGAAGGCGCGCTGGCTTCGCACCCCGACCGGCCGCCCCTACCACGTCCTCTTCGCCCAGCAGTTCGACCGTCCCTTTCTCGACCGCCTGTGCGAAACCGCCACCCGTACCCGCCGCATCGCCAAGACGAAAGGCGGCCGCATGTTCCTCCAGAGCCTGCTGCCAGACCAGCGCGCGATGCTCTATTTCGCGCAGCCCTCGACCCGCACCTTTCTCTCCTTCTACACCGCCTGCCAGATCGTCGGACTGCGCCCGGCCGAGGTCCGCGACACGCACACCTCCAGCGAGTTCAAGGGCGAGTCGCCCGAGGACTCCGTGCGCACCTTCAGTTCCTACGTGGACCTGATCATCATGCGGCATCCCGAGCAGGGCTTCGCCGAGCGCATCGCATGGCTGTTGTCCACCACCGAGCGCTCCGTGCCCGTCATCAACGCCGGGTCCGGCAAGGACGAGCACCCCACCCAGGCCCTGTTGGACGTCTACACCCTCCAGCGCAGCTTCGCGCGCCGCGGCGGCATCGAGGGGAAGACCGTCGTCTTTGTCGGCGACCTGCTCCGCGGCCGGACCGTCCGGTCGCTCGCGCAGGTGCTCGTCCTCTACCCCGGCGTCCGGCTGATCTTCTGCGCCCCGGCACCGCTTCAGATCGCCGACGACATCCTCGAGGTGCTGCGGACCGCCGGCGTTCCCCACGAGACCACCGAGGACTTCGAATACGCCGTGGCCGCCGCGGACGCGGTCTACATGACGCGGCTACAGGACGAGTGGGACGTCGCCGGCGAAAGCCGCCAGATCCCGACCGAGCGCTTCCGCTTCGAAGAACGTCACCTGCAGCTGCTGCGGCCCGACGGCATCGTGATGCACCCGCTGCCGCGCCGCCACGAGATCGCCGTCGAGGTGGACCGCGACCCGCGGGCGATGTACTGGCGGCAGGTGCGCAACGGCATGTGGATCCGCGTCGCGCTGATCCTCACCATGTTCGGCCGCGAGGGCGAGATCCACCAGTACTACGAGGAGCTGGTCCGCTGACGCCTCCGCGGGGCGCACCCTCGCCGCCATGAAGGACCTGGTGTCCATCGCCCAATGGAGCGCCGCCCGGATCCGGCGCCTGCTCGACCTCGCCCTGGACGTGAAGCGCCACTCCGGCCGGTACCGCGACGCGATGCGCGACCGCACGCTCGTGATGCTCTTCGAGAAACCCAGCCTGCGCACACGCGTCTCGTTCGAGGCGGCGATGACGCAGATGGGGGGACACGCGATCTACTACGACCTCGGCTCCTCCCCCCTCGGCCGCGGCAAGGAAAGCGTCGAGGACACCGCCCGCGTCCTCAGCCGCTATGCCGACGCCATCATGGCGCGCATGTTCCGCCACGCCGACATCGTCGCGCTGGCCCGCCACTCCGGCGTTCCCGTCATCAACGGCCTGACGAACGACGAACACCCGACCCAGATCCTCGCCGACCTCCTGACCATCCTCGAACGGAAGGGGCGCCTCGACGGGTTGACTCTGGCCTACGTGGGCGACGGCCTGAACAACGTCACGCACTCCCTGATGCTGGGCGTCGCGCGGCTGGGACTGCACATGCGCATCGGCTGCCCCGACGAGGCCGCCTACCGCCCCGATCCCGCCGTCGTGCGGCGGGCCGCTCGCCTCGCCCGGGCCTCCGGCGCGCGGATCGACATCGTCGCCGACGCCCGAGAGGCCGTGCGCGGCGCCGACGTCGTCTACACCGACTCTTGGATGTCCTACCACATTCCCGAGGAGCAAAAGGCGGAGCGCATGGCGCGGTTTTTGCCCTACCAGGTCAATTCCGCATTGATGCGCCGCGCCCGCCGTTCTGCCATCTTTCTGCACTGCCTCCCTGCCGTCCGCGGCTGCGAAGTCACCGACGAGGTCATCGACGGCCCGCGGTCCGCCGTCTTCGACGAGGCCGAGAACCGTCTGCACATCCACAAGGCCCTGCTGCTGCACCTCGTCGCCGGCGTCCCGGCCCCGCGTGCGTGACGCTGGCGATGGCGCAGCCATCGTCGGCGGCGCCGCGCCGTGTCTACGGGCACAGCTGACACAAGATACCGCCCTCTGACACGGCCCGGCCCCACACGTGGCGCCGTCCGCCACGGCTCCCATGAGGCCCGGCGTTCCCGCCGAGCCGCGTGCATGCCCTGACCTCGCCGGCCCACTATCGCAGTTCGCGAATGCGGAGATTCCGCCAGGGCGGTTCACGATCGGGATCTTCGCGGGGATGCAGTCCGATCTTGCTGTCCGCGCGAGCTGGGCCGCGTTTTACGATTCGGTCCGCGCCCTTTACGTGGACCTCGTCGAGGCGGCTCAGCGCGCGGGTTCGCTGTCGCTAGGTGACGCGCGCGCCCGGGTGGACCGCATGCTGGAAGCCATGGAAGGGCTGAAGCTGCGTGCGGCGTTCGAACCGGAGGTCGCCGCCCCCGCCGCCCGGGCGGAGGCACTGGCCGGCCTGATGACCATCCTCGCCGGCCGCGAGCGCCGGCCCCCCTCCGCGCCCGGTCGCCGCCCCGTCTCGGAGGATCGAACATGACGAAGATTCCCGCCCCCCGCCCGCTGGGCCGCCGCGCCTTTTTCCGCGCCGCGGCCGTGGCTGCTGCGCCACTGGCGCTACCCGCCCGTGTGCTCGGACGCGCCGGACATCCCGGCCCCAACGAGCAGATCGGCGCGGCCATCATCGGGCTCGGCGACCGCGGCCGGGCCCATATCCGCGGTCTCCATCGGGATGTACGCATCGTCGCCGTATGCGACGTGGACCGGTCCATGGCCGAGGCTGCCGCGCACGAGGTGGCCCAGGCTTACGGCGACGCCGGGACGCCCTCCGTTCAAGATTACCGAAGGCTTCTCGACATGGCGTCCGTCGAGGCCGTGTTCATCGCCGCCCCGGAGCACTGGCATGCGAAGATGTCCATCGATGCCCTGCGGGCCGGGCGGGACGTGTTCTGCGAAAAGGCACTCGCGCTGACGGTTGAGGAGGGACGCGCCATCTGCCGCACGGTGGAGGCGACAGGACGCGTTTTTCAGGCCGGCACTCAGCAACGGTCGGACGCGAATTTTCGGTTCGCTTGTGAATTGGCACTGAACGGTCACCTCGGCCGCCTGCAACGGGTGTGCGTCGGCGTGCCGGGTGGCCGGGCGCTCGGCGTTCTGTCGCCGGCGCCCGTCCCGCCGACCCTGGAGTACGACCTCTGGCTCGGCCCCGCCCCGTTTCGTCCCTACCGCGAGGGTCTGTGCCGGTTCAACTGGTACTTCATCAGCGACTACTGCGCCGGCTGGATTCAAAGCTGGGGCGTACACCATATGGACATCGCGTTGTGGGGCGCGCCGGCTTTGGCGTCCGGCCGCGTGCACGTCGCCGGTTGGGCCGTCTTTCCGGATGAGGGTGACGCGGACACCTCCATTTCCTGGAACGTCACTTTTCGGAAGGACGATGCCTCCGAACTTCTGTTCTGCTCGGACAACCTCGCGCCGCACGACCACGGAGTCCGGTTCGAGGGCGACCGGGGATGGGTCCACGTCATCCGAGGCGGCATCCGTGCGGACCCGCCAGATCTCCTGAGAACGCGCCTGCGGCCGGCGGACGTACGCTTGCGGGTCTCGAAGGACCATCAGACGAACTTTCTCGAGTGCGTTCGGCGTCACCGACCGGCGGCCGTCACCGCGCCCGCCGAGGCCTGCCAGCGGGCCACCGCGGCCACCCTCGTGGCCGACATCGCCACCCGGCTGCGCCGCCCGCTGACATGGGACTGGGACGCCGAACGTTTTGTCGAGCCCGATGCCAACCGCCTGCTCGGCCGGGCGCCCCGCTCCCCCTGGCATCTGTGAGGACCGCCATGCACTGTCTTCCCCGATGGTTGCCAGCTCTGGGGCTGGTCACCACCTTCGCGCACGCCGCCCTGCCACCCGACGCCCTGACAGCGATGTCCAACCTGGTCGCCTGGCGTGTGGGCGGAGCCCTCCGGCCGGTCAAGGCGATGGAGGCGACGACGTTCGCCGTCCTCGAGAACCCCGACGCCCGCCGCGAATGGGCGGCTGCACTGGCCGGAACACTCGCGAGGCCCGATCTTTCTCCTGACGCGGTGGGGTGGATTTGCCGTGAGCTGGGCCGGCCGGGCGAACCGGTGGCCGCCCCCGCGCTGGTCCGCAGGCTGGTGGAGCCTGACCACGCCGAAGCCGCCAGGATCGCCCTCGAAGCGATCCCCGGCGCTGAGGCTTCCGATGCCCTACGCCACGCCCTCGAGGCAGCCACCGGCGGGCTTCAGATCGGCTGCTTCGCGCCCTCGGGCGGCGGGGAGACCCGGCCGACGTGGAGCGGATCGCCCGCAGTCTTGGCGGCGCGCCGGCGGAGGCCGCCGCGGCCGCGATGACGTTGGCGGAGATCGGCACGGCGGCGGCCCTGCGCGCCCTGTCGGACCGCCCCCGCGACCGGCTGGCGGCATGGCTGGTGGTCGCCGCATCGCCACGTGCGGACCGCGCGCTTTGCGCCGCCACACTGTCAGACCTGCTGGCCGCCGGCGGGTGGTCCGATGCCGAATGGCTGGCGATCTCGGCCGCGAGGCTTCACCTTGCGCCCGCGGTCGCCCTACCCCAACTGCTGGAAACGCTGGAATCGGACCCCTCGGAGTTTCGCGCATTCTCCGCGGCGGGTCTGCTGGCGAAGGCCGGCGGCGACGAAGTCGGCCCGCGCCTTTCCGCCTTGTTGCCGCGCCTGTCGTCCGCCCGCCGCGCTGCGGCGCTCGAGGCCCTCGCCGAGCGCGAGGAACGCCCGGTTCTGGAAACCGTTCGCGCCTGTCTTAGCGATCTCGGGACACGCGAGCCCGCCGCCCGTGTGTTGGGCCGGCACGGAGACGCCTCCGACGTGCATCCGCTCATCGCCGCGGGGGCTGCCGACGCGCTGTCCGTATTTCCCCCCCTGTTCGCGACCCCGTCGCCAGAACTGCGCGACGCGGCGCTCCGGGCGCTGGCCGTCTGGCCCGGGCTGGAGGCTGTGGACTTGCTTCTGTCCATCGCAACGAACGGCTCCCCCCTCGGAACGCGCGATCGCCCTCTCCGGAGCGCTGCGCCTATCCCCCCGCACCACCGACGCGCCGAGACGACTCGCGGCGATCGAGGGCGCCGCACTGGAGGCGGGCATGGCCGCCGAACTCGCCCGCGCCCTGGGCGAAACCCGGTCCGAAGCCGTACTGGATACGGCGGCGCGACTGGCCACCGCGGCCCCCTCCGCCCGCGCCGAGTTCGCGCTCGCGACGGCGGCGATCGCGCACCGGCTCTCCGACGAATGTCCGGACCGGATTGTGGAACGTCTCCAGGGGCTGCTGTCCGCCCTGGCGCCCGGCTCGGCGGAGGAGAAGGCGGTGCGCGCCGCGCTGGCGGAAGGGCGGGAAAAAGCCTCGGCCGGCCGGCCGCCGCTGGAACTCCTCGAACGGTGGTTGAATCGTGTCCGGCAGCAGCTTCCGGATGGCGCCCGACTGGTCCTGCACGTGGATTGCGGCCCCGAATCGCAGGCGACCGCCGGCACGATCACGGTCCGCGTAGGCGGGCGCCCCTGGGTCTGGCAGACCGCGCGGTCCGAACATCCGGTCAATGCCAGCGTTCTCTATCACGAGGCCGCCGTGCCCGTGGACATTTCCGGCCTCGATCCCGACGCGTCCTACGAGGTCGGCGTCGCGTGGTGGGACTGCGACGGCAACGGACGGACGCAATCGATCTGGGCGGGCCAGCCGTGCCTGCTGCCCTGCCGCGCGTTGCCCAACGGCACAGCGGGCGATCTACTGGCGCAGATCCGCATGCCCCTGCCGGTCGGAACCACCTCGACGCGGCTGGCCATCCGGCGGGAAGGTCGCAGCAACGCCGTGTTGGGCGCGCTATGGCTGGTCCAACGCCCCGCGGCGCCCCCCTCGTCGGTGGGCGGCCGGCGGCGCGTGCGGGTTGCAACCGGCGACGAGTATCCCGGTCATCCCTAGCGCGAGACCTCGGCGGCGTTGCGCGACGTGCTGGCGGCCGAGCCGCGCCTGGAAGTCGAGCTGGACGACGAACCGGCGCGATGGCTCGCTCGTGACCACGCCGGCACCGCCGCGCTCGTACTCAACTACGTCAACTGGATGAAACCCGATCCCGACCGCGCCCTGCTCGAGCGGCTCCAGGCCGCGGTGTCCAATGGCATGGGGCTGGTGCTCGTGCACTTCGCGTGCGGGGCGTTTCAGGGTCGGCCGGCGTTCGTGGAGATCGCTGGCCGGGTATGGAACCCCCGCCTTCGTGGCCACGACCCGCGGGGCGTTTTCCGTGTGCGCATCGTCGACCCTGACCACCCCGTGACCCGCGGCATGGCGGATTTCGACACCGACGATGAGCTGTACACGTGCCGCGACGGCCCGACGCCCATTCGGGTGCTGGCCTCGGCCGTCTCCCGGGCGGATGGCCGGCTTCACCCGATGCTCTTCGTCCTCGGGCACGGTCGCGGCCGGATCGTCCAATGCACGCTGGGCCACGACCTCAAGGCGATCGCGACGCCATCGGTCCTAGAGCTCTGCCGCCGCGGAACGGTTGGGGCGGCCGGTCTGGACTCGTGATGGCGGCGCTTCGCCTCACGCCTTGAGGCCGCGCAGGTCGGCCTCGAAACGCTCGGTGGATGTGACGAGCTTGTCCCAGTAGACGACCTCGCCGGTGTAGGCGGCCTGCCGCCCCAGGATCGTGAGCAGGTTGCTGCGGACGCTGGGCTCAACGGGCGGATTCGCGAAGTCCCTTTCGAGGATGCAGCGCCGAAACTCGGCGATGTTGGCGACCGCCCCGTCCCTATAGATGCCCGGCGGAGCGCCGCCGCGGTAGAAATTCGGTCCCCGGATCATCACATTGCCGCCGCAGGCGGTTTCCAAAACGCCACGGTCGCCGAAGGCCCGCACGACGATGCCGTCGGGCTCGGTGTCATGGGCGTTGAACTGGCGCGAGCTGAACGTCACCCCCACGCAGCCGGGATAAGGAAATGGAGCGTGAAGTAGTCGTTGCAATCGCCGACGTCCAGCCGCACCTTGCGACCGCAGGTGCCGGAAGCGTGGAGGGGCACGGCGTCCATCACCCAGTTCACCACGTCCAGCGTGCGAATGTTCTGTTCCATGATGATGTCGCCCGACAGGGCCTTGTCGAACATCCAGTTCCTCAACCGCGACTCCGGGGTATTGTCGAGCGGCGGTTTCGCGGACAGCCGGTCGGCGTGGTAGTAGGACTCCACGAAGGCAAGCCGGCCGATCGTCCCCTGCCGCCCGCGTGCCAGCGCCTCGCGATAGAAAGGGGTCGGCGCGAGTCTGGAAATCCACACAGCTTCTTCGAGGTGGCCTGGCGTCCCAGCGCGGCGATCTCGTGGCAGCCGGGTACGTCGACCGCCACCGGTTTAGCCAGGTAGACGTGCAGGCCGGCCTCGACCGCGGCGCGGCACTGCTCCGGATGAAAGTAGGGCGGGGTCTCGACCGCCACCGCGTCGGGTTTCGCCTCGATCATCCGCTGGTAACCGCTCAGGCCCCAAGAGCAGCGTTCCGTGGGCACGCCAAGTTCGGCCCCCGCCTAGCGGGCGCGGTCCTCGAAATAATCGGCGACCGCCGTGATCTCGTAGCCCCCGTTTTCCAGAAAGAGCCGGCCGATCCAGCGGCCGCGACCGCCGCATCCGAGCAGGCCAAGACGGATCTTTGGGGCTACCGGCATCTGCCCGCTTGCGGCCGCCGCCGCCATCGCGGCGGTCCCAGCCAGGAAGCCGCGACGGTCGATGGCACGCGGGGCCGATCCGAAGAGACGGTCGGTTGTCTTCATGTCGATCCTCCTCCGAACGGCCCCGGCGTCGCGCCGGGACGCCGCACGGACCGCACCTTTCAGCCGGGCGGCGGAGGAAACGTCAACCGGACGATTCCGCCGGCAGCTTGCCGCGTCGGCGCCGCCACGCGGAGGCTCCCTCACCAGCCGTCAACGCCAGGGCCGCGATCGCCAACAGCCGGGCTACGACCGGGCCCCGGCGAACCATGAAGGTGGGCGGGGCGGATTCCGGAGCGGAGGGAACGTCGGCCGTCAGAAACCCTATCGCCGGCCGGCGATTGGGGCCTACCACCGGCAGGGCGCCGCCACTCTCTCCGCGTTCCCCGCCTATCCGGCCAAGGGCATCGATCCAGCAGGTGACCCCCGAATTCGCGCAGCGGACCACTGGGCGGCGCGTCTCCACCGCTCTCGGCACGCATTGGATCAGGTGTTGGCGGTGGCCCCAGGTGCCGTCGAACCACGCGTCGTTGGTCAGCACGAACAGCAGTCGTGCCCCCTCGCGGACCAACCGGATCGCAAGTTCGGGGATCGTGTCTTCGAAGCAAATCAGCACCGCGAACGGCACGCCGCCGAGCCCGCGCCGGAAGACAATGGGGCGGGCGCCGGGGGAAAGATCGTAGTCCATCGGCACCAGTCGCCCAAGCCACGGCAGCCATCGGCGGAAGGGCACGTATTCGCCGAAGAGGACCAGGTGCTGCTTGCGGTAGACCTCCAGCGTCTCCGGCCCCGGCCCGGCCAGGATCGCTGCGTTGAAGACGGCGGCGCGGCCGGTCTCGTCGGCCTCGGAATCCAGCGCGCCGAACAGCAGCGGCACGCCGCCTGCGACGGTCCGGCCGACCAGGTCGAAGCCCCCGCCGCCCCTCCCGTAGATTTCGGGCAGAGCGGTCTCGGGCCAGACCAGCAGATCGGGCTGGAGGGCCAGCGCGGCGCGGCTCAGCCGGTCGAACCGCTCCAGCATGCCCCCGTAGGACGCCTCGGTCCATTTTTCGTACTGGGGGATCGCCGGCTGCACCAGGCCCAGCCGCAGCGCACGTCCGGCCGAGCGGGACGCCGCGGTGGAGGCCATCCCGGCGCCCCCCGCCAACAGCGCCGCAACGAGGACGGCTCCCAGCATCCATTCGAGTCGGGCGGTAGCCGTCCGGCGCCGTTCGGCGAACGAAAGCGACACCGATAGCGCCATTCCATTGACCCAGGCCACCACGGCCGAGAGGAAGGCGACGCCGCCCCATTCCGCGTGTTGGAGGAGGGCGAGGTTGCGGTACTGGCTGACGCCGAGAAAATTCCACGGGAATCCCGTGAACCACCAGCCCCGAAGGGCCTCCCACCCGGCCCAGGACGCCGCCAGCGCGCCGGACAGCAGGAGCGCCCCTCCCAGCCGGGCGCGCCACGCCGGCGAGGCGAACCGCGCCACCGCCCAAGCCATAGGGATGGAGTACAGGGCGCAGTACATCGCGAGCACGATCCAACCCGCCCACGTCACGCATCGGACCCAGGCAAGCGTCGGAACCCAGAACATCGCGCCCGACAGCAACGCCAGACGCGCGACCCGACCGCGGGACTGTCCCGCCACCGCCCAGCCGAGGGGGACCAGTGCCACCCACGCGCAGGCCGACCATTCCAACGGGGGAAAGGACGCGAACAGCAGCAGGCCCGTCGCCGCCGCGGCGGCCCGACGACCCCACGGTCGAACGCCGTTCCCCGGCCTGGGCACCCCGGCCATGCCGACGCTGGCCCGCCTCAGCCGCCCGCAGCCGGACCGCTGCCGACCGCGGCCGCCCCGCAGCACTTCTTGTATTTTTTGCCGCTGCCGCAGGGACAGGGATCGTTGCGCCCGACCTTCGGCGCCTCCCGCCGGGCTGTCACCGGGGAGGAGCGAGCCTCCTCGATCGCCTCCTCGACCAGCCCGCCGGCGCCGCTCCGGGCGGCCGCCTCCGCAAGGCCGCCCGCGTCGGGATGAACCATGGTCCGCGGCATCGCCCGCATCATTCGCTCGAAGGCCTCGAGCGAGGTGGCCGAGCGGAACATCCGGGAGAGGATGTCCCCCTTGATCTTGTCCATCAGGTCGGAGAAGAGGTCGTAGGCCTCCCGCTTGTACTCCACCAGCGGGTCGCGCTGGCCGTAGGCCCGGAGGCCGACGCCCTGCCGCAACGCATCGAGGTTGCGCAGGTACTCCTGCCAATGCTCGTCGATCGCAAAGAGGATCATCTGCCGCTCCAGCTCGGCGAGCGCGAGGGGATCCTCCATCCGCGCCTTGACGTCGTAGGCAGCCTCCACGCGCTCGAGCACCGCCTTCGCCGCCGTCGCGGCGTCCAGCTCGCCGGAGGGCAGGCGCTCCCGCGTCATGCCGACGGGGAAGGTCAGGTTCACCCACTGCAGCAGGTCGCGCAGGCCGTCCTCGCCGTTGTCCACGGCGACCTCGGCCCGGGTGGTCACCACATCCTCCACAATGGCCATCAGATGCCGGCGAACGTCCGAGGCGTTCAACACCTCGTTGCGGAACCCGTAGACGATCGCCCGCTGCTGGTTCATCACGTCGTCGTACTCGAGCGTGCGCTTGCGGATTGCGAAGTTGTGCTGTTCGACGCGACGCTGCGCCGTCTCGATCGAGCGGTTGAGCCAGGGATGCTCGAGCACCTCCCCCTCCTCGATCCCGAGCCGCTCCATGATCCGCGAAATGCGGTCGGAGCCGAAGAGGCGCATCAGGTCGTCCTCGAGCGAGACATAGAACGTCGAGGACCCCGGATCCCCCTGCCGGGCGCACCGCCCGCGGAGCTGCCGGTCGATGCGGCGGGCGTCGTGCCGTTCGGACCCGATGACGTGCAGGCCGCAGGGGCGCTCCTTCAGGTGTTCGCGCAACGGTCGCCCCTCGTAGAGGTCGTTGAGGGGCATCTGCGATTGGACGACCTCGCGCGGCAGCCAGACGACGCCCGGGCCGAGTTTGATGTCGGTCCCACGGCCGGCCATGTTCGTGGCGATGGTCACGGCCCCCGCCTCGCCGGCGCGCGACACGATCTCGGCCTCGCGTTCGTGGTTCTTCGCGTTGAGGACGTTGTGCGGGATGTTGCGCCGCCGCAGCATGCGGCTGATGATCTCGGAGTGTTCGACGGTGGTCGTCCCGACGAGCACCGGCTGGCCGCGCTCGTGGCAGGCGACGATCTCCTCGATCACGGCGTTGTACTTCTCCCGCTGGGTTTTGTAGACGCGGTCGTTGCTGTCGATCCGCCGGACGGGGCGGTTGGTCGGGATCACCACCACGTCGAGCTTGTAGATCTGGTGAAACTCGTCGGCCTCGGTCTCGGCGGTGCCGGTCATGCCGGCGAGCTTCCGGTACATCCGGAAGTAGTTCTGGATCGTGATCGTGGCCAGCGTCTGGGTCTCGCGCTCGACCCGGACGCCCTCCTTGGCCTCGATGGCCTGGTGCAGGCCGTCGCTCCACCGTCGGCCGGGCATGAGCCGGCCCGTGTACTCGTCCACGATCACGACCTGCCCGTCTTGCACCACGTACTGTACATCCCGCTCGTAGACGGCGTAGGCGCGGATGAGCTGGTCGACGGCGTGGATGCGCTCGTTGCGCTCCGCAAACAGATCCTGCAGCCGCTGGCGCCGCTCGACCTTTTGCTCCGGCGTCAGGCCCGCATCCCCGTCCAGCAGCGAGAGCTCCGTTGCCAGGTCGGGCAGCACGTACATCTCGGGGTCGTCGGGGTTGAGCTCCCGGCAGCCCTTCTCGGTCAGGCTGGCATCGTTGCCTTTCTCGTCGATGGTGAAGAACAGCTCCTCCCGCAGCTCCCGCGCTTCCTCCTTGTGCATGTCGGTGAGCATCATCGAATCGACCTTCTCGTAGATGCGGCGGACGGCCGCGTCCTCGAGCAGGTGCAGGAACTGCTTGTGCTTCGGGAAGCCCTGGCCGACCTGGTAGAGCTTGCGACCCGCCTCCTCTTCCTCCTCCCGCGTCCGGTCGGGCTTCTCCAGGATCTCCTTCGCCTCGGCGACGAGCCGGTTGCACAACTCGCGCTGGCGGCGGACCAGCCGCTCGACGGCCGGCCGCAACAGGACGTATTGCTCGGTTGAGTAGGGCGCAGGGCCGGAGATGATCAGCGGCGTGCGCGCCTCGTCGATCAGGATGCTGTCGATCTCATCGACGATGGCGTAGTGGTGGCCGCGCTGTACCTGGTCGGCCGCCCGCAGCGCCATGTTGTCGCGCAGGTAGTCGAACCCGAACTCCGCGTTGGTGCCGTAGGTGATGTCGCAGGCGTACATCTGGCGGCGCTCGGCCGGGCCCATCGCGTTCTGGATGCAGCCGACCGTGAGGCCGAGGAACGAGTACAGCGCCCCCATCCACTGGGCGTCGCGCCGGGCGAGGTAGTCGTTGACCGTCACGATGTGGACGCCCTCGCCCGTCAACGCGTTGAGGTAGGCCGGCAGGGTGGCGACCAGCGTCTTGCCCTCGCCGGTGGCCATCTCGGCGATCTTTCTCTGGTGCAGCACAATGCCGCCGATCAGTTGCACGTCGTACGGCACCATCTCCCAGACGATTGGGTGGCCGCACACCTGGATCGTGCGTCCGCACAACCGGCGGCAGGCGTTCTTCACGACCGCGAATGCCTCGCACAGCAGGTCGTCCAGCGTCGCGCCGTTGCGCAGCCGTTCGCGAAACTCGACGGTCTTGGCCCGAAGCTGTTCGTCGCTGAGCGAGCCGAGGGTGGCTTCGATCTCGTTGATCCTCGCCACCAGCGGCCGCAGCCGCCGCAGGTCGCGCTCGTTTTTCGTGCCCAGAATCTTTCGGAGGATCCAGTTCATTTGAGGTGCCGCCGGGCGCCGCCCGGAAGCCGTGATTTATACTGATTGGGTCCCCTCAAGTCACGCCGCCCCTCCTGTCGCGTCGGCGAGCAACGCCACCGCGGCCACGCAGGCCGTATCGGTTCGAAGGACCCTCGGGCCGAGGCCGAACCCGCGAAATCCAGCCGCCTCGAGGTGCGACAGCTCGACGGCCGTCCAGCCGCCCTCCGGCCCGATGGCGGCCGCCGCCGGGCCGGGAGGGAGAGGGTCGGGCAGAGGCGGGCGGGTGGGATCCGCCACCCAGGTTGACTGCCCGGCGAACATCTCCCGCACCACCTCCAACGCGCGGTCGAACCGACGAATGACGGTCACCTCCGGCAGTCGTGTTTCGCCGCTCTGGGCCAGCCCCTCCACCAGGTGCCGCCGAATCTCCGCCGGATCGAGCGCCCGGCTCTCCAGGTAGCTCGGCTCGATCCGCGCGGCGCCGGTCACCACGATCCGTCGGACACCCATCGCGGCCAATTGCGACCACAGCCGGCGCGCCGCCTTCGGCCGCGGCATCGCCAACAGCAAGGAAACCCGGCCTGGGGGCGGCGGCGGTTCGTCGCATTCGCACTGCATCTCCACAAACTCCGCCGTCACCTCGCGCACCGTCCCCCACCCCCGCCGTCCGCCCACCACCAGCACCCTTAGCCGCATCCCTGCGGCCGCGCGCAATGCGCGGATCAGGTGCGTGGCCCGTTCCCCTCCGATCCGTGCCAGACCACCCGGCCGAAGCTCCTCAGGTTCCAACGGCAACCAGTTCACCGCCAAGCCATTCCCGGTGTCCACCCACGCGATGAATACATCCGCAAACGATGCGTCAGTATCGTTGAATGATGAGGCCGCGTGATCGGGAACAGACACCCGGCCTGCGGCGCAAGGAGTTGACGATGAAAGGAATGCGTAGACTTGCGATCGGATGCGTTGGCGCGGCGATGCTGGCCGGCTGCGCCAGCACCAAGCCCAGCCCCACCGATCAGGCCACCCTGCTGGGCGCCGGCATCGGCGCGGGACTTGGGACCATCCTCGGGCACAATTTCGGAGGCGGCGGGAACGACCGGGCGCTCGGCGCGGCAGCCGGAGCGCTGATCGGCGGCGCCCTCGGCCGCCAGTACGGGCGTCAAATGGAGACCGACGCGCAACTCCGCAACCTTCAGCAGCAACAGTTCATGACCACCGTCTGGATCGAGAACTCCAACGGCTCCCGCACCCCCGTGGTCCTCAGGATGACGGAGGGCGGACAATACATCGGCCCGCGCGGCGAGTATTACCCCTCGATGCCGACCGAGGAACAACTCCGAAAGATCTACGGCATGTAGGACGGCTCAGCGTCGCACCGGGGGACGGACAGTGAGGGTCTCGCTCAGACCGAAGCGCGTTCCTTTGTAGTCGCAGTAGATCACAAGGGTGTATTTGCCGGGCTTCGGCACCTCGCCGCGAAAGCCGCTGTTGGTTTCCGGCTTCAGCCTGTCCAGCGTCTCCGAGCCGCGGATCACGACCGTGCCGCTTTCATCCAGAACGTAGAAGTCGGCGCCGCCTCCGAGGGGTTTCCGGTCCATGAGGCCGTCCTTCTTCAGCTTGGCCCGGACCAGCTCGCAGGTGATCGTCACAGGGATCGGTTGGCCTTCCTTCCAATCCGGTTCGTTGTCCCCGAGGTGATGTTTGGCGACGATCCCGCCGGCGAACTCCAACTTCTCGCCGGCCTTTTCGTCCACGACCAGCTCCTTTTTCAACGCGGCGATTTCCTCGGCCGACAGGACCGTCACCTTCGCGTCCTTCTCCTTGCGCCCGCCGGAGCCGGTCAACACGGCCGGTGTAGAGGAAGGCACCGACGCGGGCCGCGAGACATGCGGCTCGCGGCCATGGCGGCCGGGTGGCGTCGGCGGAGGGGGCATCTTCGCCGCCTGCTGCTCCTTTACGTACTGCTGGTCGTCCGCGCTCAGGGACGTCAACGGGATCATCACCTTCTGCCCGGCCTCGGTTTTCAGGATCACGAGCGCCCCCTGCATGCCCACGTACTCGGCCTCCACCGTCTGGCCGCTGGCGCTGGTCCACGTGCGCGCCATCGCGGCCGCGCCGACCAGCATCGTCGCGACGATTACGCATCCTCGCATGGTTCGACCCTCCACCGCGGGTGTTATTGTTTGGGCCGGCCGCCCCGACGCCGCGGGCGGTTTCGGCCGTCCACCAGCACCTTCTTCGCGCGAAAGGATAGCGCCTCCGCATCGTCCACCATCGCATAGGCCACGATGATGATCGTGTCGCCGGGGGCCCCGAGCCGGGCGGCGGCGCCATTGAGCATCACCGTGCCCGAACCTGCGGGCGCCGGGATCGCATAGGTCACCAGCCGCTCGCCGTTGGACACGTTGTACACGTGGATCTGCTCCCCCGAGACGATGTCCGCCGCGTCCATCAGCTGGCGGTCGATGGCGAGGCTCCCCTCGTAGTGGAGGTCGGCCGCTGTCACTGTGGCTCGGTGAATCTTCGATTTCAACATGATGCGTTGCATCGGGAACACCACATAAATTTTTGGATAAAGTCTCGGGCAGAATGGGTCGTACGTCAACCGCCCACGCCTTCTCCAAGCGCCGCTGCCCGCCATGCGCGCACCCGCAGCACGTCCTCCCACGCCGCCGCCCTTCGGCGGTACCGGTCCTCGACCTTTCGGGCCAGCCGGTCCCACTGTTCCGCCGTCGGTTCAAAATCGTAGACCCAGCGACCGGCGTCCGAACGCCTCGACTGCCACCGTAACCCCCTCGTGCCGTGGAAGGTCACCCGGACCTCCAGCCGCACCCCCTCCTCCAGCCGCTCCACCCATTGCACCGGCCGGCGCATCGCCTCACACCTTCACCCAGACCCGCCCGTTTTCGACCTTCGTCGCGTACACCTCCAGGGGCCGGACCGCAGGCGGCGTCAGGTTGGTTCCCGTGCGGATGTCGAAGCGCGCGCCGTGCAGCGGGCACTCGATCTCGTGCCCCTCCAGCATCCCCGCCGTCAACTGCACATGGTCATGGGTGCAGAGGTTGTCCACGGCGTGGTACCGTCCCTCCGCCTTCAGCACGAGAATCGCGCGGCCCCTGGCGACGACCGCCTTACGGTCCGTCTGCTCAAACTCGGTTTCGGCCGCCACGTCGAACCACTGTTGGAATAGGCCCATCGAAACGCCTCCATACATTCACTAGCAGGAGGCCGCCGTCCGGTCGAGCGCCGCGGACCGGAGGCTGGCCGCCGCCATCCAAAGCCGGTATCGTCTTCGGCATGGCGTCCTTGAGACAACGACCAACCGCGGCCATCGTCACTCGCCAGGGCGACGCCGGCCGCACCCGGCTGCTGTCGGGGGATTGGGTGTCGAAGAATTGTCTCCGCATCGAGGCGGTGGGGACGCTGGACGAACTGGTTAGCGCGCTCGGCGTCGCCCGCTCGCAGGCCGGCCCGGCGATCGGCCGCGCGATTCTGGAGCTTCAACGCCGCTTGTTTCGGGCGGGATCCGAGCTGGTCTCGCCAGCCGACCGCGCCGCCTCGATCCCCGACCGCATCGGGTCCGGGGACGTCGAGTGGATGGACCGCGCCTGCGCCCGACTGGAACGCGAGGCCAGGCCGCCCCAGGGCTTTGTCGTTCCCGGCGGCAGCCGGCTCGGGGCGGCGCTGGACTTCGCCCGGGCCGTCGCCCGTCGTCTTGAACGCCGAGTAGTCGGCCTTTTCGAGGGAGGCGAATTGTCCAATCCGGCGCTGCTTCAATGGCTGAACCGGCTTTCGGACTACCTGTGGCTCCTGGCGCGGCGGGCCGAACGCCGACCGGACCTCCTGGTTTCTGCCCAGCCGCCCGGGCGGCGAAAACGGCGTCCCGCATGAGCGGCTTGGATCCGGCGGCGGCCGCGTGTCTGGATCTGGCGCGGCATCCGGCAGTGACCGTGCACCTCCGACCGCGGCTGGCCGGCTTCACCACGTTCCAGCTCGGCGGGTTGTGCCCCGTCCTGTTGGACTGTGCCACCGAGGATGCCCTGCGAACGACGCTGGACCACCTCGACGACCGCGGTCTTCGTTGGCGATTGATCGGCGGCGGTTCGAACCTCCTGGTCTCCGACGCCGGCCTGTCGGAGGTGCTGGTCCGGTATGCAAGCAGCAGCGCCGCCCCGAAAATCGAGGATGGGTTTCTCGACGTCTCCGCAGCCACGCCGCTGGATGTGGTCGCGGAATGGTGCGCGCGCCAGGGCTGGGAGGGCTTGACCTTCGCCACCGGCATCCCCGGTACAGTTGGCGGTGCGCTGGCCGGCAACGCGGGGGCCTTTGGCTACGATGTGGGCTCCCGTCTCGTCGAGCTGATCATCCGGGAACCCGACGGCCGCCGCCGCCAGGCCGGGCCGGCGGAGTTCGGGTTCGCCTACCGATCTTCCGGAATCCCTCAACGCCGCGTCGTCGTCCTCCGCGCCCGATGGACGATGGAGCGGGCATCACCGGAGACGCTTCTGGCCGAACGGCGGCGCATCCTCGACCTGCGCCGCGCGCGTCATCCCGACTGGCGCACCCTTCCGACCGCCGGCAGTTTCTTCCGGAACGTCGCGCCTACGTCGGCGGCCGGTCGGCGTCAGGCCGCCGGCTGGTACCTCGAACAGGCCGGCGCCAAGGCCATGCGCGAGGGTGGCGCGGCGGTGTTCGACCGCCACGCCAACATCATCGTGAAGGCGGCGGATTTCTGCACGGCGGACGACGTTCACCGCCTCGCACTCCGAATGGCTGAAGCGGTATTCAACAGATTCGGGCTCGCCCTCGAGCCCGAGGTCCAGCGCTGGGGGGTCTTCCGGCCTGGCCCGTCCCCTGACCGCGATGAAGTCGGCACTTGAGCGTGAAGCCCCTTTTATTCATCGGGGGTGGGGCGGCCAGCGCGAACATAGGCCACGGCCATGTGTCCGCGAGTTGGATGTTTGACAGCCGGCGGCCATCGAGCAGCCGCCGCGTTTTCCGCATGCGAAAGTCGGAATCCCCAACACAGATACGGCGTTGCACAGCTTGGATAAATCCATTTATTGGATGGCCAACCTGTTGGCGCTGAAAGACCTACCTCGCTGTTTACTTTTGACCACCTATATAAATGCTTTGTGGGGCGAGCCGGTGTTTTGTGAATGGTTGTGGAGTCCTAACGCGAACGAGAAAAGGAATGGATGGATGGCTTCAACGTTTCGTTCCTGCAATGCCGTGGTGCTCGGAACGTGGATTCTCGCGCCGTGCGCCACAACGGAGTCTCGTGCGCAGGTCAATCTGTTGGCCCACGACGGATTGAGCCACACCGCATTCACGATCAAAACCAACTGGAGCGATCGGCTGGTGCCCTCAAGCGGCAAGGACTACGTCGCGGCGTTCAACATCCGCACCCC